>JADGFH010000216.1 GCA_016743925.1 Labilibaculum sp. | reverse complement strand
GATAGTTTATAAACTACATAAAAAACGTTATATTTTTCACGCCCCTATGTTATGTCTTATTTCTATTCGTAAATTTATTTTTCGAAATATCATAATAAGTGACGAAACATATCGCCATACCGTTGTGCTTCATGCTGTGAAACTGAATGTATTTAATGAAAATTGAAATAAGATGATAAATTGGTTAATTGAAAATTCAATTGTTGCTGGAATTATTACAACTCTATTAATGTTGTTTGATTGGGTTTTATCTCTAGCGCAGGAAAAAGAAAGGAGATTGCATTACTTTGAACATTATGAAAGTTATCCAATAAACACTATTGAGGGGAATCACATTCTTCGTAGAGATATAGAAAAACTAAAATTAATAAATCCAAAACAAAACTTAATTGCATTAGTGGTAGGAATATTTATTGCTGTTCTTCTAGATAAATTGAGAATAGAAAGTGCCCAAATTTTTTTAGGAACAATTTGGGGGTTATTTTTAATTGTAAATACTCAACATATCAACAATTTGATTTCTTATAGAATTAGTAGAAAAGGAATACACGGAAAAATTTGGATGCACCAGAGAACAGGGTATCTTGTCCAGTCTGGCAGATACTTCGCTACTTTTATATTTTTATTGATTTTATCTGTATTAATTCAGAACCCATTTCTATATGGAATAACTATGGCTGCATTTATATCGTCATTGAGAATGTTGATATGGATGAAAAAAGCACCAAAATTTGAGGAAAAAGATTCACCTCCAGAAAATAAATTAGACAAATAATAAAGCACGAAAGCACAATAATATGTATAGTGCATAGCGGGTTTAGTGCAATTTTAAGAGTTCATTACACGCCCATATTTCGGTGCTATTTTGAAAAATGAATCTCACGTAATCTGCTACGACACCATACACGATCCGTTGAATTAATTAGCCATTGATGTGTTCATTTTAGGGTTACCCAAATGAACACATTTAAATGGGCCATATTGATACTTTTTGATATCGTTTCCTGTATGCTCGAAAGGGTACACTCTAAAAAGAATACAAATACAGGAAAACAAGAAATGAACAGAACTATGAATTCAAACATTCTAGTTCTGTTTTTTTGCTTCAAATTAACCGTTTTTATCCTTCCAATTCCATGTTATGGAATTATCTGGATAGTTTCTAAATTACATAAAAAACGTTATATTTTTCACAGCCTTATTTTATGTCTTATTTCTATTCGTACTTTTAATTTCCGAATATCATAATAAGGCGTTATTGCACACCCAAATTGGAGGGATAACAAGATCTTTTTAAATGATATATAAGAAATGACAATCCAACAGAATAAATAAAATATTGATTATTATGGACAAACAAGAATTATTTGAAAAAATATTTAAGGAACATCTAAAGGTTGAATCTTATTCGAAATCAATAGATAGCTTATACAGTATAAGATCAAAAAATAGAATTAATTACTCTCCATATTATCAACGTAATTATGTGTGGGACCAACATAAAGCAACATATTTTATTGAAAGTATATTGATGGGAACTGAGGTTCCTCCATTAATTTTCTTTGATAATAATAATTCTGTTGAGGTAATTGACGGTAGGCAACGATTTGAAACAATTCTTAGATTCACTCAAAATGAATTTTCATTATCTGGGAAAGGTTTGAGTGTTTTAAATCAACTGAAAGGATTGAGTTGGGATACAATGTCAAAAAAACACAATGAAATTATTGAGGATTTTTTGACAGCAAAACTTAGAATCATTGAATTTAAGCTAGTTAACAAACCACCTCTAGATCCGCTATTGCAAGACCAAGTTAAAAAAGAAATCTTTTCACGTTATAATTCTGGAATTACCCCATTAAAAAAGGATGAAATCGATAATGCAATATATGATGATGATCAATTATCTAACTATTTCAAAGATTTTTACGAGGATAATCCAGAATATAAACAATTAGTTTTTAATACGTTTTTTAAGCAACCAGCTAATCCGACAGCGGATTTGCCAAGTGAGAAAATTATGTCTTTTACAAGACGTGCTTTGATTTTACCAATGTATCCAATTAACTATTTTGTTAGGGGGACAGGTAGAACAAATATTCTTGCGAAATTATATCAATACTACTGTGACTTAAATGTTAATAATACGGAAATAATTGCTTCTAGTTTTTTCGAAAAAGTTTCTTTTCTGAATAAAGTAAGAAAGTATTCTGATGATAATGACCTATCTAAAAATAGATTAGCCTTAGAATGTTTTCTTTGGGGCTTTGGTATATTAGATGTTGAAGAAATTAAATATGAATATAACGATTCATTGATTGAAAAAATTTCAAATTTCATAAATAATAACATAGACTATTATACACTAGTTGATTATAATTTCTCTTCTGAAACAATGACTCGATATTTAACAACGACTGAGTTTTTTAAAGAGGAATTTTCGATTGATTTAGACTTATATTTAAATGCAGACGCAGCTACAAGAGCAAAACTTAAAAAAGTTGATGCAGAAAATGAAATTACTACAAAACTTGAAGATTTAGAGTCTTTAAGACTATCAAAACCAGAACCTGCTAATACCTCAATTGACGATGTCATTAGAGTAATGACAAGACGCCGTTTTATGATTCGCCCTTCTTATCAAAGGAAAGAAGTTATCAATATAAATAAAGCATCAAGTATTATTGAAAGTGTTCTTCTGGGGATAAAACTGCCACCTATTTTTGTATATAAAAGGACTGACGGTATCAGTGAGGTTGTAGATGGTCAGCAAAGACTACTAACGTTATTAAGTTTCATTGGCTCTGAGTATTTAAATGAAAAAGAGAAGTTAACTTTTTCTAAAAATCATAAATTCCCTCTTAGAAAGCTTAGGATTCTAAGTGAGCATAACAATACAAGGTTTAATGATTTACCTTCAGAATTACAAGATAAAATTCTTGATTTTCAAATATATGTCGTAGAAATAGATGCCATCCAAAATCCGAAATTTGACCCAATTGACCTTTTTATACGTCTAAATGATAAACCTTACCCTATTCGTGAAAATTCTTTTGAAATGTGGAATTCATGGGCGGATGTTGAAGTTATTAAGGAGATTAAGAAGCTTAAAGAGAAAGTACATGATTGGTTCTATATAAAGCAACTAAAAAAGGCAACGGATAGGGATAGAATGGAAAATGAAGAATTGATTACTTCCTTATGTTACATTGATTATTATAGGAATTCGCAAACTTTTCCAAAAACTATCGATGTATTTCAGAAAAATGATAGGATTAGTTCTCGAATTAGTACTAAAGCTAGAATAAGTGCGCTAATGCAGAACGTAACAGAGCAAGATGATGCAAAGCAAAAACTTCTAACTTCAATTAAGGTTGTAAAAAACGTATTAAAAAAGATAAAATATGTGTTGATAGATAGAGATGTTGAGAAAAGCGAACTCGCTGATTTCTTGAAATCAGAATTAGATACCATTTTTAATGCTGGGCAACTTGAAAAAGGATTTAGAAGACGAATTCAAGATTTCTATTTTTTATGGCTACTTATTGAGAGGATAAATTTCGAAATGGTAAAATATCACCGTTTATCCATTAAACAAGACATTGTTGAGATATTTAGATTTACTAAAAACATTCCAGAGGAACTTCATGAAGATTCATTAGGTATGCAAAAATATGAATCACTTGTAAAAGAGTTTCATCAAAAATACAGGCAAGCAGGTAGGAATTTGAGGCTCAGTGAAGCAGAGAAATTAGAAATGATAAAGGGTCAAGGTAATAATAGTTCACTTAGTTCTGCTCCAATATTTTTAGGAGATGACATTGAAGTCGACCATATAAAACCTTTAGCAATTGGAGGCGATGATAATTTAGAAAATGTTGGAATAGCTCATAAAGATGAAAATAGAGGCAAGGGGTCTAGTTACAATTAATAACTACCGCCAACAATGTGTTTAATTCATAAGGGGTTCAGAGGTTTTTGAGCGCTATCATCCGTATTAAATTTGGGTGGTATATTGATAAGTTTAAAGCCTGCAATCCCTTACGTAATCATGCACTCAACACCAGACTGCCTAAAAAGTAAAACTTGACAGTAATTAATTTAGGTAGCTGTCAATAAAAATGAATCTAGGCGAGTTCCTTTAGGTTGTTAGACAGGCTGTCGTTGGGAGATATAAATAACGAGAGCTATACAAATACTTAAACAATAAATCTTTTTATGCTTATACTCAAAATATTAGTATCTTTATTACTAGAGTAAAAAGTGTTTGCGATGTCTACAAATTTAAAATAAAATTATATGCAATCATGAAAAATAGAAACGTTATTTTATACTTAGTTGCAGGATTAACAACATTAACTGTTATAGCTGTTCTACTTGCCAATTTATTCCCTGGAGAGATTGGGGAAGGAAATGAAAATTTTAGGACATGGGGTACTGGAGCAGTTCTAGCTGAAATTATAGGATTGTTTGTTTATTTAACCAAAACTTCATTTGGATTAAAACACATAAATATCTTTTTATCATTGCCGGACGAATTGCAAGATTACTCTTCAAGCCTTGATTGGAACCAGCCTGAATGCTTCATAATTGTTAAGGATACAAAAAAAAATATAAAATTATTAAAATCTGACATTGGTCCTGGATACAGTGTGCATCTTGATGAAAATATTTCAAAACTAATTCTAGAGCAGGATATTGTAGAGTTTGAACTTAAAGATAATAGCGGAAGGGATTGGCGTGTTGGTCCTTTTAATCTATATGCAAAAACACGCAATTTGGAAATTATATCAACAAATAATTTAGAACTGAATTATGACTAAATATAACTTTAAAACATATTCAAAAATAGTTCCAAACATAAGGGATAACAGAATTAGGTATGATTGGTGTGTTTTTCTTGATGAAGAAATCGAGATGTTAAACGATGTAGCGTATGTGAAATATTATTTACATCCTACTTTTTCTAATCCAGAAAGAGAAATTAGTGATAGGGATAGTAAATTTGCTTTATATTCTAATGGTTGGGGAAACTTTACGATTAATATCGAAGTAGTTTGTGTTAATGGAGAGATATATAAGATGGAATACGATTTAGACTTACAAGAGAATAATTGGCCTATTACAGAAATTAATGAATTAGCAGGTGATGACTCTGTAATTAAAGTATATAATGTTATTCAAGATTCAGATTTTAATTGGCGTAAATTGGAAACTATCGTGAGCAAATCCAAACTAGATTCTAGAGTGGTGCTAAGTTCTATTGACAAACTTGAAGAAATGAATTTAGTCAGAAAAGCTCACTACAAATCGATGGATAAACAGGACTTATTTGGAATAACCAAGAAGGTTGGGAATGAACCAAGATAATTACATTGTTGTCAGCAAAGTGCTATATGTAATGCGGTTCATTGCTACAACATCACCAATTCGGATCAGATAAATTGACGTGAAATTTAATGTGATTTATAGACGAATTGACTCTGTAAGTAATTGAATGTTTGGTGCTTTTAGTCGAGAACTACACATACATCAGACCGTTGGGAAAAATTTAAAAAATATAATTTTTGATATTATTATAAGTAATCCAACTATGATCACCCCTTAAAATATTAAACTATGAAATATCTTTTTCACCTTCTTGTTCTTTGTTCTCTACTTTCTTTTAGATTTAGTTTTGCTCAGAGTCATTTGGGGCCTAGATATAAGATTATAACCCTTGCCCCTAACTACGAACACACCAAGTGGGGGATCGAACCAAAAGATATGATTTATGAGTTTGCCGCATACACGGTAAGTTTCGATTCTATGGATGATAATGATGGGGACGGTAAGGGAGAAAGCTGGGGTATACCAGAATGGGTAGCGTATGAGGTGAAAAAGGAAACTGACCTGACTGCACCGAGTTACAATCGTCCAAAATGGATGACGGACACGGTCATGAACAGTGCCGGTGTAGTTCCTAATGACGACACTTATCACGTATCTGGTACTGATGACCTTAAAGAAGTGAAGAACAACTACCGCTACGTAAGAGGACATATGTGCCCGAAAGATGCAGCAGATCGCATGGGACTTAACGCTGGTTGGAATACACACACTGTGCTTAACGCGGTTCCGCAATTGCAATGGCAGAACAATGGTATTTGGAAGAAGCTCGAAAAGAAGGTAACCAAATGGGCGGATGAAAAAGATAGAGTATGGGTGATATGTGGACCTGTATTCTTTCAAAAGACGCCCGCAGTTTGGCTTGGTCAAAAAGATGAAGTTAGGTCTGCTGTGCCCGATGCTCTTTACAAGATTGTTATTCGGGAGTCTGATGATAATGGTAGCATTGGAGTGGAAACAATTGCATTTCTGATTCCGAATGTATTGCCGAAAGATGAAGATGAATTACCGAAGTATATTACAAGCATTGGCCGCTTACAGGATCTGACTGGACTCTCATTTCTCACCGAATTGCCCGATGCGGCTAGAGAGTCCGAACTCACAAGAAATAGCAATCTTAGCGACCGTGAAGCAATAATTAACGCATGGCATTAACATAAACAATTTAAAAATATTTGCCAGTAGAAAATAAATACCATTAAAAATAAACGTTTATTAAAATCGTTGTGTATTTTATTAATTATGTTTTTTTATCACGAATGAACGCAAGCTTAATATAGCTTGCGTTTTATCCCCAATATTTATTCATAGATTCAACGACCGACTTTTGAGAGGTTTTTTTGTACTTAAGTAGAGTTTTAGTGTCTTTTATCCCCGTTATCTTCATTATTATATGGTCTGGCATGCCTTTTTCGCTAGATAGAGTTATGAAAGTTCTTCGGGCTGTATGGCTTGAAACCATTTCGTATTTTGATCTATAGTTCACTTTTTTTTCTACACCCCGGTATATAATCTCTTTTGTTTTTTCATCTAAGCCAGCTAGTTTGCACACTTTTCGAATTTGCGAATTAAAAACATCTATTTGTTTGCTTGGCAACTTCCAGTTGTATTTATCTAGTAATTCTTTCAGTCTTTTGTGAAGAGGAATAAAACTTTCACTTTCTGTTTTCTCAGCCTTCTTGATGATCATTTCGCCGTGAATATCTTCTTTTTCGAATACTGAATAGTCAGAATACCTTTGACCTGAATAAACACCAATTAAAAATAAATCTCTTGCAACTTCGAGTTTTTTAGTGGGTAATGGTATGGTTTCTAGTATTTTTATTTCCTTGTCGTTAAATGAAATATCATCAGGCTGGTATATTTGAATAGGGTTTTTTAAACTCTTAAGGTTGATGTTGTGAAACTTTCCTTCTGACCACTTAAGCACAGTAAATAAGAAAACAACAGCCCGATTTAATGTGTTATCGTTATGTGGCTTATATGGTTTAACGTCAATAGACCGTAAAAAACCGCAAAATTCATCTATCCAATCTTGTGTTATTGCAGAAAATTCTACTTTCTTTTTCTTGTTGTTTTCAAAAGCAATTATTTTGTTTTTCAGGTTGTTATACTTATTATTCCAGCTGTCGGATTGTCCTTTTGATCGGTTTTTAACATCTATAAAATCTTGAATACCACTTGTTAAAAACCTTATATCCCCTTTAGTCTCCTTATGTTTAAATTTTTCATCAAACAATTTCTTTAGTATCTCTCTGGTTAGAGGGGTATTAAGCTTCTCAGATTCTTTTATTTTCTCGTCTAGGAAATCGGAGTACATACTTAATATTGAGGAGAGGTGCTTTATTTCAGCACCTAAAGCTCCTCTTTTAGCAATAGGCATTCTACTTTTCCCGTTCCAATTATCGGGGTGAATCATTTGACCAGTAGAGTATTTGAAATTTTTATTTTGAGTTTTCAAATAGAAAATCAAATAAATTGGAGTAGCTTTATTCTGCTTAGGTTCTTTGAGAAAAAAATACATAGCCTGTATATTTAGTTTTAGTAAATATACAAAAGGGAAAGGAGAGGGGAAAGTAAAACTGTCTTTTATGAACTTTTTTAAAAAACTGAGCAGATAAGCAAAAGCCCTAAAAGCCTGTGTTTATCTGCGTAATAAGTCAAAAACCATTTTTGTTAAATAAGGTCTTGGAATCTGTAATGGATTTCGGTTTTTCTTAAGCTATTATTAGTACAGAAGCACTGCTGTGCGTCTCTTCATTTCATCCTCCTACGCGCTTAACTTTGTAGCCATCAGCTTTCAGTAGATCCATAATTTTATCACGATGATCTCCCTGAATCAGAATTTCTCCATCTTTTGCGGATCCACCGCCACCACATTTACTTTTCAAGGTCTTGCCAAGTTCTTTAAGGTCATCAGAACTTCCCTTAAATCCTTCAATTAAAGTCACAACTTTACCTTTTCGCTGTTTCTTATCCAACAGGACTCTTAAGGTTTGCTGATTATTAGGTACCGTATCTTCTACCGTATCTTCATCATATTCGAATTGATAATCGGGATTCGTTGAGTAAACGATATTTTTTTTGTTTTTTGCCATTGCCTATTTCTTGTAATTCAATTTTGTATTGCAAAGATACCTATTTTCTATATTTTATACGATCATAAAAATAGATTATTGAGCCTATGAATGGGATAAAGGCTACTAGTAGTATCCAAATTAGCTTGTCTATTGCTAATGATTTTCTTTTTATTATGTCTATAATCGCAATTACAGGTAATATAATGGCTACTATTTTTGTTAGCAGCCAAAGGTCGAAAATGATTGATAGTATCATGAAAATTAATTACGTATTTTTTGTTTTGTACCAAGTAAGAAATACAATAT
>JADGFH010000996.1 GCA_016743925.1 Labilibaculum sp. | reverse complement strand
GGAAATATGCAAGCCAAAATTGCAAAGTTATGCTCATGACGGAAATTACAATGGAGTCTTTTTGAACGAAGAGGAAGAAGTTGAAATACACAAAGCATTTTTTATTGGACAAAAGTATCGAATTGTTGTTGGGAAGGAAGAAAACTTGCCAACAATTCATTTTCAGGTTAAGGATATAGACAATAATTTACTTTTCGATAATCAAGAAAGCAAGTACGCCGATTTTTATGATTTTAAATTAGAAACTTCAAAAACGCTAATTATTTCCCTTCGTTTTGTACAAAATGAAGATCATGAAACAGAATTAGAAAGTGGTTGTATTTCTATTTTATTTGGAGTTGAATTATGAAAAAAAGATTCCTATTTGGAACCTTTTTTCATTATTTTATCTTGTAAGTATTGTCCAGTATAAGACTTGGAACATTTCACGGCATTCTCAGGTATTCCTTCAAAAACAACTTGTCCACCGTTAATTCCACCTTCTGGCCCTAAATCAATTAACCAATCTGCACACTTAATAATTTCCATATTGTGCTCAATAATAATTAAAGTATGTCCTCTAGATATTAGAGCATTAAAGGCATCCATTAACTTGTTAATATCATGAAAATGTAGTCCTGTAGTTGGTTCATCAAATACAAATAGACAAGGTTCAGCTTTTTCTTTAGCTAAAAAGGAAGCTAGTTTTACTCGTTGGCTTTCACCACCACTTAAGGTGCTTGATGATTGCCCTAGTTTCACATAGCCAAGACCAACATCAACAAGAGGTTGTAAACGTTGGGCAATTTTCTTTTCAGTGGTGCTTTTCCCCTGAGTAAAAAAATCAGAAGCCTCATTAACGGTCATTTGCAATACATCATGAATGTTTTTTCCATTGTATCTAACCTCAAGAATATCATCTTTAAAGCGTTTTCCTTTACAGCTTTCACATTGAAGATAAATGTCTGCCATAAATTGCATTTCTACCTTTATTATACCTTCTCCTTGGCATTCGTCACATCTTCCTCCGTCAATATTAAACGAAAAGTGTGCAGGTTTATAGCCATTGTATTGTGATGCTTTTTGATCTGAAAATAACTTTCTTATTTCATCGTATGCTTTAAGATAGGTTACCGGATTCGATCTTGATGACTTGCCAATAGGATTTTGATCAACAAATTCAATGTTTTTTATCAGATGAAGATCTCCTTTTACAGCATCAAAATGGCCACTTTTATCAGAATAACCACCGTAGTGCTTTTTTAATGCAGGATACAATATTGTTTTAATTAAGGATGATTTTCCCGATCCACTAACACCAGTTATTACAGACATGATGTTAAGGGGAAATTTTATATCTAATCCTTTAAGATTGTTTTCTCGCGCACCAATAATCTCAATATAATTATTCCATTTCTTACGGGTTTCGGGAACGGGAATAGCCATTGTTTCCGAAATGTACTTTGCAGTTAAACTATCAGTAGAATTTTTTAATTCCTTTAAATTGCCTTGGAAAACAACTTCTCCACCAAGTCTTCCAGCATAAGGTCCTATATCAATAAGTTCATCGGCAGCAAGAATGATATCTTCATCATGTTCAACAACTATAACTGTATTTCCCAAGTCGCGTAATTGTCTTAGCACCTTAATAAGAAGCTCCGTGTCTCTCGAGTGCAGACCAATGCTTGGTTCATCCAATATGTATAAAGATCCGACAAGGCTACTACCTAATGAAGTTGCCAGATTAATTCGTTGCGATTCTCCTCCCGAAAGACTGCTGGATAAACGGTTTAAGGTAAGATATCCAAGTCCAACATCAGACAAGAAGTTGATACGATTATTAATATCAATTAATAAACGACTAGCAATTTTTTCATCTGTTTGGCTAAGCTTTAAGTTTTGAAAAAATTCTTTAAGCTCTTCTAATGGCATCAGAACTAAATCCTGAATACTCATGCCTTCAATTTTCACATAGCTAGCTTCCTTTTTCAAGCGAGTACCTCTACATTCTGGGCAAATGGTTTTTCCTCTGTAACGAGATAACATTACACGAAACTGAATCTTGTATTGTTTCGCTTCCAGATATTTGAAAAAAGCATTTAGACCTTTGAAATGTTTGTTCCCAGTCCACAGTAATAG
>JADGFH010000995.1 GCA_016743925.1 Labilibaculum sp. | reverse complement strand
GACGATTCCCCTCGCAAAATCCCATTGTTGAAAAAAGAGAAGGTGAGTCTAATGTCGAACTTGGCAATGAGATTCAACTAATTATAGCAAAGGCATATTTTGACTGGTGGGAAGAAAATAATAATAAAGATTTTGAAGAGTTCAAAGAAATTGATCCCCTATCAAAAACAGAATACAGGTGGCATTGATAAACAAAATTCAGGCATAACAACTTGTCATAAATAATGCGGGTTTGTGTGTTTTAATAGCCTGTGCATGTTGTTGCAAGCTCATCAATTTTAAGTAACCATTTGTAAATACAAAGAAATATAAGAAGCTGAGAAAGTTGAATTAGCTTAGTAGGCAGATTGCCTTTACACACAATAAAATATAACTTGATATGTATAAAATTCTATTAATTGCTACAATTTCTATTTTGTTAATTTCCTGCGACGAAGAAACCCCTTCTGGATTTAAATTTAATCAAGGTATTTTACCTGAACTGCCAGTAAATCTGGAGGAGTTTAATACAATTTATGACGATTATAATTCAACAGCTCCAAATCTCGGTGATTTAATACCATTCTGTTTTTCGACAAACAGGAATAGTAAGGGCAATGAGTTTGATGTGATCTATCAACCCATGAATGTTAATTTTGATAAAACAAGTGGTATTTTGAAAGTAACAAACGAATATGGCAATTGGAATTCTATAGCAGATAGATATCAGTTCTTGCAGAATAATATTCATAAAATTAATACATCTGGAAATGAGTTTGGTCCTTACCTAATTCCAGAATATGACTTCAATGATATTTATTTTACGCTACTGTATGCGTCTGATATTACGGGTAATTTTCAAATAAGCTATATTTCTAATCGTACCGAAACGAATTTCTCGGAGCCCAAAGAAATAGCATTCTTAAACTCTGAATATGATGACCT
Organism: Labilibaculum sp.; assembly: GCA_016743925.1. Lineage (GTDB taxonomy): Bacteria > Bacteroidota > Bacteroidia > Bacteroidales > Marinifilaceae > Labilibaculum. The sequence goes on along the minus strand of JADGFH010000995.1, from coordinate 1,197 downwards.
TTATCCAAGTTTCAATTCTGATAAGTCTAAGATCTATTTTTGCTCAAATAGAGACGAAAATAATTTCGATTTTTATTCTGTTAATATAGTTCCTGAGAAGGATATTGAATCAATATTATCAGATAATTCAAGTCGCGAAATAATTAAAGTCAACACTTTGTCCAGTATTTCTGATGATAAATGTCCTTTTATTTTTGAAGATAAAATTGTTTTTGCCTCAAATAGAGATGGTGGTTTTGGTGGATTTGATTTGTATACTAGTGCTTTGAAAGATGGTATTTGGAGTAAACCAGTGAACATGGGAGCAAGCATCAATACTGAATTTGATGAATATAGACCTATTTTAATTAATGAAGGAGTATCTACAGACCAAACAATGATGGTGTTCTCATCGAATAGAACAGGAGGTAAAGGCGGCTTTGATTTGTATTTTGTAGGAGTTGTAATCAAATAGTTAGTTCAAGAAATAATTTGTTAGGCGCGTTGATGAATAAGATGGAAGTTTAGCAGAAGAATAAGCACCGGCAATCTAATAGTCGTTCTATTTATATGCATTCTTAATTTAACAATTCAATCTAATCAATAATAGAATAATATGTAAATTTAATCGGTTTGATTATTAGTATATTGTTAAGGAAACGACTTTTAATGGCTCGAGGAGCGGAGCAAGATTATTATTGCATAACTAAAATGAAGAAAGCAATGGACAGATTCTTTGCATTAATGTTACTATTAGTATTATTGGTATCGTGTGATAGTGGATTTCAATCAAAAGGATTAGTAATTGACAAATCAACTCAGTTACCAATTGATAATGTGAAAATTGATATTAAAGGAAAAGGTACTAGATATACAGATAGCATTGGACGATATAAGATTGACACAATGATTTATGGTTATGCTGGTGATTTGGAAATTTTATTAATAAAAGATGGATATATAACCAAACATGTCAACTTTAAAGCCGATAAAATAAAAAAAGATAATGCATTAATCGAATTAGTGAAAATTGGAAATTCAACTGAAACATTTTGTGTTAAAGAAAAGAGAGTTTCACAGTTCTACTACTTTAATTTGTATTTCGTTTCCTTGTTTAATTTACTGACTTTGATATTTTTAATTATAAAGAAGAAAATAAAATGGAAAATTTTATGGATTCTAGCTGTACTGCTTTTTAATCTGACATTTTTCGTATCC
>JADGFH010000994.1 GCA_016743925.1 Labilibaculum sp. | reverse complement strand
AATGAAGCTTATAGAGTATTACCCAGATATAACGCTTAATAGTGAAATAACTGTAATAAAGTTTGAAATTGTTTAACAATTAAAAGTATTGATAATGCTGAAAATTAAAAGATTAAGAATTGTATTTGTGTGAATATTAAATACGACTATACCAGTGTAACCACCTAACAACAAAAAGAGTCATAAAACATGGCTCTTTTTTCAATTATGCTATTTAAAGATCATGAATTGGAAGACTTTGGAAGACTTTGAAGCACTTTGAAACATTTTCGCATTTTGATTTACTATAACTTTACCCCCGATAACCACTTAAAGAGGTTCTAAGAGGTTTAAATCAAGTAAATAACAAAATTATATAGTATGACATGTTTAGAGTGTGGAAACCCAATAAAAGGACGTAGGCCAGATAGTAAGTATTGCTGTAAAACCTGTTCAAACAGGGCAAAAGAGAAAAGAAAAAATCAAAGATTAATTGAAGGTGCTACCCCCGTACCCCCAGATCAACCCTATGGAATAGTAGGAAATGCCAATCATGGCTTGTATGGGTTTACCGAAATAAGAGAGCTTGAAAAATCGAAATACGACACGGTTATCGAGCTTAAGGAGAAGTACGAAAACCAGATAAAAGCACTGGAAAGCAGTAATTTAAATAAGAATTTTAAGATTGAGAGATTAAAGGATAAAATCGAAGATCTTGAAAAAGCACATGAAAGAGAGCTTAAAAGTGCTAGTACAAACTCCATTAAAGAAACGGTTGGAGCAATAACTCAAATGCCAGCAATTCAGGGAGCTTTAGGTGCATTAGCAAGTAATTTGATTCCTAGTAAAGGTGATCCATTAGGCAGTTTGGAAAATTCCCTAAGTGAGGTTGAAAAGCAAATACTACAATCTTTGCGAAAAATGCAGCCAGAATCCCAGCAATACCTAGTACAGATGCTTTATTTCTTGTTCTCTAAAGAGCATGATGAGCAAATGCAGATATTCACCTCCTTAATGGCTTACATGCAATCGGATGCAGCCGATAATAGCGAGGATGATTTACCATAAAGCGTAAGCAAGATTTATTTATAGGGGTGACCATGTGGTCACCCCTTTTTTTATGCCCTTAAACGGGGTATAAGTGGTCATATATCTGGTTTAACTACCCAGTTACCACCCCCTAATCTTCCATAGTCTACCATAGTCTTCCATAGTCCGTCAAGATACGTCACAAGCTAGGATACTAGTTAACATACTTATATGTTTGAAGCATGAAAACATCACATGTATTGCTGTTAGGCGGTACGATAGCGGCTTTCGCTTACAGGGATGAGATCAAAAAGTTATTTGACAAACAGACTGGAATACTCACCCAGAGTATTAAGGATTATGCAGGAGAAAAGGTTAGCATAAGCCCCTACAAAATGCCAAAAATAGGGTTTGACATTCGCAAACAGAGAATAAAGCTTGAAGGCTCGGTTCTTTTTGAGAATAAAACACCTGTTACGGCGGTTTTGGATTCTTATAGTATCCAAGTGATATTAGAGAAAGACGGGAAACTATTGCTATTAGGGAAGACACCACTTTTACAACCTCGCATACCCCTAATATCGAGTGGGAAAACGAAAGTTGATTACAGATTTAACATGAGCTTAAACGATCTTAATAGGATCTTAAACAATACGGCAAATGTTGAACAGTATCAAATGTTCATTTTGATTAAGAACCTACAAGTTAGCGGCTTTTCATTGCCTAATCAGAAAATTCAAATTGCAGGTAAGTGGCAAAAGATCATCCAAATTGCCAAAAAACCCACTGATTTCTTAACCAACCTCTTAAACATTTAAGCCTATGGAAATTGTACACGGTACCATTGATAAAGGCGTACAGGTCTTTAAAGACAAAAGAGGTCGTTTAATCGGTCAAGGCAGAAGACAAATTAAATCGGGCAATTCCTTTAATCATTTGATCAAAACTTCTGATGTTCAGTTTTACAGTTCTTTGACATACGGGAATGTCAATGAGACGGTCAAATTAATGATCGAACTCATTGAAAAATATCATTATCAATTGAATGATTTAGCGCAATATCTTAAAAAGGATACGGAGCTAAACACATGTAAAGCTGTTTGGAATTTTGTT
>JADGFH010000993.1 GCA_016743925.1 Labilibaculum sp. | reverse complement strand
TTTAACCTAAATATCTGCCCAATCGGGTTAGCATTGCCAAAATACTTGTGTGCAATTTTTTCAGTTATCACAATCGTTGCGGGCTGATTTAATACTGTTTCGGCATTTCCTTTTGCAAATTTAAAGGAGAAAATTCGAAATAGTGCAGGGTCAACATAGGCAACTTTGCTTTCTTTAAATCGGAGTTCTTTATACTGAATAATCTCATAAGGTTGAGGTAAAATTCGGGCATGAGATTTTATTTCAGGAAGCTTTTCATCCAGTAAATTTGCTGATTGAGGTGATTGGTAAGGATGTTGCTCTTGACACAATCTGTAGATATGATCTGCCTTATCATGATAACGATCGAAACTCAATTCATCCAAAACGTAAATTAAAATCAAAATACTTACAGCCATAGCTATTGTAAGGCTTATGATGCTGATGATAGAATAAGTTCTACTTTTAATAAGGTTTGCAAAAGCGATCCTAAAATAATTCTTTATCATGATTTTAAGTTTTTATAATAACATTACTCTCAATCTTTCCATTCGTTTATTGATTATATCGTCATCTGAATTGATCCTTGCTAATCTGCGAAGACGAAAATCAATAAACTGATACTAATTCTAAGATTATCAATTTTGATTACGCTTATCACTCTATTTTTAAGTGAATTCTTTAATGATAAGTTGATGTTGTTAAAGTTCATTCATTGTCTTAATTATGCATTACTAACTGGTTTACTCATACCTCAAACTTTCCACTGGATTTCTGGTTGCCGCTCTCCACGATTGGAAAGAAACTGTTAGCAGAGCAATTCCCATTGCTATAAGCCCGGCTAAAGCAAAAATCCACCAGTTGAGTTCTGTTTTATAGGCAAAATTTTCGAGCCATTTTTGCATTATTATATAAGCAATAGGACTAGCAATTACGAATGCGATAAACACCCATTTTAGAAAATCGTTGTTAAGCATTCGTATTATTTCATAGGTTTTAGCTCCATTGGTTTTTCTAATTCCAATTTCTTTAGTGCGCTGTTCCGATGAGAAAATTGCCAATCCAAAAATTCCAAAACAAGAAATTGCAATTGCGAGAAGGGCAAAAAGGCCAATTGTTTTAGCAAATCTTTCTTCTTTTTCATAAAGAGCATCGAACCAATCATCGAAGAATTGATATTGCAATGGATATTCAGGTAATACTGTTTGCCATGTTTTCTTTAGTTCTTCAATTGCTGGAAGAATACTATTCGGTATTGTTTTCACACTGAGTTGGTAGAAGTTATTGTTTTCAGCAAATAAAATACAAAGAGGTGTAATTTTGTTATGCAAAGATCCATATTGAAAATCTTTAACGACTCCAATAATTTCCAGTCCATTATCAGTATAATTTTTGAATCTTTTGTTGCTTAGGTTTTCAAATTCAAAATGTTTGTAAAAAGCTTCATTAACCATACAAACCTTTCCAAAGTCTCCGGGTTCAATTCCTCTGCCTTTAATTATTTGTAGCTGAAAAGTGGAGATGAAGTTGGTATCAACAATAACAACTGGAATTGCGGTGTTTTTATCGGAATGTTCAATGCCCGAACCCATGGTGAAATTGATACTTCCTGGAGCTCCATTTGAAAGACTTACTTTTTTAAAGAGAGGGTTTTTTCTTAATTCAGCGGCAAGTGTAAATGCCTTTGATTTGTCTTTTTTAGGTAGATAAGGTAAATTAATATTTAGAAGATCTTTTTCTGCAAATCCTGGATCTTTATGCTTCACATAGATGATTTGTTTTTGAACGATAATCAAGCAAATTATTAAGATAATTGAAGCAGTAAATTGGAATACAATTAAAGCATTCCGCATGTATGATTGTTTTTGACGAGAATTTGTTTTTTGATTAATTACCTCATTTGGAGATTTTTTTGATAAGATGATGGCAGGACCAATTCCACTGCAAAATCCAATAACAAATACAGCTAAAGCCATTACAGCTAAATAGGGTAAATTTTGTAGTAGGTCGACATTAATTCTTGTGGCAAAAACAGAAGAATAGAAAGGGCTAAATATCCAGACTAGAAAAGCAGAAAGAATAAAAGATAGCAAGGATATAATAATTGCTTCTATTATAAAATAGGCTAATAAATCTGAATTGGA
>JADGFH010000215.1 GCA_016743925.1 Labilibaculum sp. | reverse complement strand
GTGCTTTTCCAAGTACGCATCCCCTAAATCACTGCCTAAAGATTTTAAACGGTTCCAATCCTGGCAGGCTCCAGCCATATTACCAACAATTAATTGAGTTTTTGCTCTTAAAAACAAAATTGAATAATCATTTGGCTGATAAACGATAGCATGGTTAAGAATACGTAATGCTTTCAATGGTTTATTCTTTAAAAGCCTTTTATTTGCTCTATCATAAAATTTACGAGCTAACTTAACATGATCAGAATTCTCCATCTGAAAGGTGACGGACACTTCCCTTTCCATAGCGACTGGAGTTCCATTATTCTTGCCTGGACTCCACATTCCATCAGTCGATTTCAAAACCTTGATAACCTCATTGTCTATATCAGATGTTACACTACTAACTACCCGAAAATCTTCTAACTTCCCATTTGTAAGCACAGTAAATTGAACGATTGTTGTTCCTTCGATCCACCTATTCTCTGCTTCTTTAGGGTATTGTACCTTTTCTTCCAAATAATCATTAATAGAGCCAAAGTCATTAGATTTTATAATATCTATTCCTGTAAATACTGGAGGTTTCACATCTACTCCTCCTAACATTTTTGTTTTCGTCAAATCCTGAGCTACTGATAAAAATACCACAAACATGAACAGGACGAAAATCGCTGTTGTTTTCATAACTTAGATTTTTAATAAAAATTAAAGCTTCACCACTAAAATAGTTTGGCATACCATAACCCACTTATAAAGACTAAAATAAGGAGAATAAAGAGGCCAAACATAGCTCTCATGTTGCAAATATTTTAATTTTATTTTCCACAAGTTGAAAATATGTTGCAGACTTAAAACTAGGTTGTAATAGACCTACAACTTGCCAAATAATTAAATAAAGTAGCCTGTAAATAGAATCCAATAGCATATTGCAAAAAAAACAGAATTGGATATTCCTCCATGATATTATTTTTTGCCTGCAAAAATCTTTCTAATCTTCCAATCCCATTTTTTTTAATAAAGCCTTATACCTAGGTTCGGAGTGAAGATTCTCAAGGTTTCGATCATTTTTTAGTCGAACAAATATTAAGCCTATCCGTGCTGCAAATGCTCTCTCTAACCAATCCAAAGCCTTCTGTTTTTGTCCTAATTTAGCATATAGTTCAGCTATAAAATAAGGTTCAGGAGCGTTTTTAGCTAACTGTAAATCAATTAACCAAAGAAGTACTCCATCTATTCCTGACTTTTCAAAGGCTACTTCCATAGAAGGAATCTGTTTTTTGTCCAAGGTATCCTTTGCCAAATATTTCTTTATTTCATCAACAGCCTCAATATTCTTCTCTTGTTGCAAGTAAATGTAGAAAATATCAACATGAGAATATCGGAAGGTATTATCCATATCTAGCACAATTTGATGTAAAGCCAGAGCTTGCTCGTAATACCCTTTTTGATAATGGTAGACACCACTCATACTATGCATAATAACTGATAAAGGATCTAATTCTAGTGCCTTGTTTATCTCTTCAATTGCTTCATCTATTTTTCCAACAGCACTCAAATACTCCGCATACCATTGATGAGCAATTGCATAATTTTTATTCAAATCAATAGCTCGTTTGAATTCTCTCTCAGCTTCCGCCCAATTCCATTCGTTTTCAGCAATTACACCAAGCGTTGCATGAGGTTCTGCCAGCTTTGGATCAATTTTAAGAGTCTTCAATGCAAACTCCTTAGATTTTGCATAACCTTCTTTATGCGGATACCATCCCCACCATGCAAGAACGAAGTAGGCATCAGCCAGTCCAGCATAGGCTACGGCATAAGAAGAATCCAGTATAATTGACTGTTCAAAATATTTAAGACTTCTTTTTACTCCCTCTTCGGTTCGTTTATTCCAAAAAAAGCGACCTTTTAGATACAGGTTATACGCCTCCAGATTCTCTGTTTGTTTTCGTTCAACTTGTTTAATTTCATCGTGGGTGAGAACAGCTTCTAATTCAGACGCAACTCGTTTAGCAATATCAGTTTGAAGGGATAATAAATTATCAAATTCAGCATCAAATCTATCTGACCAAATATGCTGATCATCTCGGGCCTTAATGAGCTGTACAAATATTCGCACCTTATTTTCAAGCTTTTGTATGCTTCCTTCAAGAACGTACGAAACATTCAATTCAGTTGCAATTTGAGTAATGGTTTTAGAACTGCCACGATATTGCTCGGAGGAAACTCGGGATATAACTTTTAACTCATGAATATGCGCAAGACGATTCAGTATATCTTCCATCATACCATTCGTGAAGTATTCATTAGCTATATCAGCACTTAAATTTTTAAATGGCAAAACAACAATCGACTTTTCCACTTTTGAATTTCCAAATGATCCAGAATCTTCTCCTCTCATTTGGGGAATTAAAAAATAGGCGATGAGAATAAAAAACATTAGACTAATTGATATAAAGAAAAGCTTTCTATATCCAAATGCAGAATCTCTTCTTTGATTTGATTTCAAAGGTTCAATTCTCGGAGCAAGCATCTCGTTGCTACGTTTCTTTACCTCTCCAGGAGGATATCCATAATAGTCATGAAAGCACTTGTTGAAATAGGTAGGACTTCGAAAGCCAACTTGATGAGATATTTCAGAAACGGTAGCCACATTTCCTTGCAATAAAGTCATTGCCTTTTTTAGTCGAATTTCACGAATAAAACAACTAATTGACTGATGTGTTAGCCCCTGCAACTTTCGATGAATTTGAGATCTGCTCATACCTATTCCCTGAGCCAACTCCTTTACTCCAAATTGCTCATTCGTTAGGTTGTTTTCTACTACACAATTTAACCTGTTCAGAAAGACCTGATCCATAGATTCTTCTTCGGACATGACTTTATTTCTCAACAATAAATCCTCAAAACAAGACTCCAACAATCCGAATTTACACCAGTGTATAAATCCATCAAATAAGACTTAACAACATTCCCCATTAAAGTAATAAGTTACAAAAAAACCAAGAGAACAAAAAGCACTTAATAAATTATACAACTCTGATAATCTTCAATTTAAAGTTAATTAACTTATCAAACATAGCTCATATTTGTTCTTTGTTTTTTAAATCAAACTTTATTGCCTTAAAAGGCCCCTATTCATGGAATAGAGGCTTGTTTGTGAAAAATTAACCTTTATAAATCCTCAATAACATATACCATTGTACGTATCATAGTATAATTTCGATTTTTAGAGCCAGATAAGCTTGCTATTCCTCTCCCTATGTTACTCGCAGTCTTACCGCTAATTAGTTCAAAATCATCCATAGAATGAAGTATTTTGCTAGCTGGAACAACAACATGAAGTGTTTCAGCTAAAAATATAGTTAATAAAACATCTGGATCCTGTGTATCAACAACTAATAAACCTGAATCAGCTATAGCGTAATCCGCTTCTAGGAGTGCATTTTTTGCATTGCTAATATCTAAAGAAATCCGATCGAGTTTGCACGTTTTCATTCGAATGAATTCAAACTGAATATTCCTCTTGTTTGCAGCTTCGGTAAATAGTTGGTGATCTACTTTTAAAGATTCATTCCCCAAGTCGTTGGAACTCGATAAAAATGAATCTAAAAGTTCGCTTCTATTTTCAAGTAGAAGTAATTTTTTTTCTTGCGTATCAATTCTAACCTCCATACCCCATTGATTTTAATAAAACATTGTGTCATTTAAAACAAAATAAGTGCCAAAATACATAGGGGAAAAATTATTTTTCAAACAAAACTATAATCACTGACTTACAGTTAATTACAAATAAAAGGCTAACACATTAAAATCATCAAAACTGTTCAATACTGAACAGTTTTTAATTAACCTTTCGCAAAAATGAACAAGTGTCTCATTTTAACCATTTTTACAAGGTATTTGATATGGGAAAATATTACCCAAGTGTAGAAAAATACCCCACTTAAAACCTTACAATATTCTCAAAAAGCAGCAAGTTAAATTCACTTATAATTTATTCATTCTGCTTCGTAATGCACTTCGTGTAATTCCCAAATATTCAGCAGTTCTTGATTTATTATTATCAAATTTTTTCAAAGCTTTCCGAACAATTTCCAATTCTAACTGTTCTATTCTCAATTCATCATCAGGCAAAACAATTCGACCAGGAACAATAGGCATTTCTTTAGGCTCAAAATCACTCTCATCAGATTGTAAAAATCGTAAATGCTCTATTTTCAACTCCAAATCGTTAAAGAGTAAAGTTGCTCTTTCTATTGAATTCTTAAGCTCTCTTATGTTGCCAGGCCAATTATATTCTTGAAGCATGGCTTTAGCTTCTTTATTAATAAATCTAAATTTCCGACCTCGTTTGGTAGAATATTGATCTAAAAATATCTGAGAAAAAGATAAAATTGCTTCTTTTCTTTCGCGTAAAGGTGGAATGTATAATCTCCCGGTATTTAATCGATAATACAAATCACTCCTAAACGTTTTTTCTGCAACCATTTGCTTCAAATTCCTATTCGTAGCGAAAATTACCCTAACATCTAATTCAATAGGTTTACTTCCTCCAACACGGTACATTTCTCTTTGCTGCAATACACGCAGTAACTTTGGTTGCATGTCCAATGGCATCTCCCCTATTTCATCTAAAAACAAAGTTCCTCCTTGTGCCAATTCTAATTTTCCAGGCTTCCCCTCTTTTCGTGCGCCCGTAAAAGCTCCATCTTCGTATCCAAACAACTCACTTTCAAACAAGGTAGGTGATATTGCCGAACAGTTAATTGAGATAAACGGTTGTGTGATATCACTATCCTTACCAAAATGTACCAAACGAGCTACCACTTCCTTTCCTGTTCCCGTCTCTCCTTCTATTAAAACGGGAACAGAACGATCCTCATGAAATTGTTCAGCCATTCGTACTACGCCTCTCATAACATCCGAAAAAACACCAATTTTTCCTACACTAGTAATCTCACGAATAGTCGTTTCATAATATTTAATACGCGATGCTTTTTCAATCTTCGCATTTGTTACCGTTTTTTCAATATTTTCTTTTAAATCTTGGTTCTCTTCTTTTAGTTTTATTTTTTCCGCCACTCGTTCAATTAATATGGCTAGTTCTTCAATATTTACAGGTTTTAGTAGATAATCATATGCTCCACCACGTAAGGCCTCAATAGAAGTCTCCATATCCCCAAATCCCGTCATAATCACAACCTCTATTTTATCTCCATTGGGCAGGAGTTTTATTTTTTTAAGTAAATCTAATCCCGATATTCCAGGCATTCTCATATCAGAAATTACCATATTAAATTCTTCGCTCTTAGCTTTGGCATAAGCTTCTTCCGCATTATGGCAAAGATGAATCTGATAAGCTAATTGTTCTTCGATAAATTCTGCAACAGCAGAACCACTGGAAACATCATCATCAACAATAAGAATTTTCATATATTTTTCTGATTTAAATCTTATTAATTTTTATATTAATCCATCGGAACATCTACATCCTTTAGATGATATTATGTATTGCATAATTTGAAACGTAATACAAAACTAGCACCACCATCATCATTGTTATAATCCGATATTTCTCCCTGAAATCTATCAATAAAAGATTTTACAATCGCCATCCCCAAACCGCTACCATTATCCTCCCCTTTAGTTGTAAAAAGAGGATCGTATATTTTCTCTCTAATACTAGATTCAATACCAGTTCCATTATCATGTAGTTCCAAAATCCCATATTTAGAATCCTGATAAACCTTAAGTCTAATCTGCTTTTTATCTTTCTGAACTTTATCTAAGGAATGAATCGAATTCACAATCAAATTCACAACAATTTGCTCAAACTGAATGTAATTGGCAAATACACAAATAGCATCTTTTGGCAATTCGTCAAGCAGCTCAATACTATGATCGTACACTTGCCTTTGTACCAAATTTAAAGAACGTTTTACACCTTCTACCATATCAATTTTTTCCTCATCACACAATTGCGGTTTCTCCCAAAAAGTTCGCATATGCTTAATGATAGAATCAATTCGAGAAGTTCCTTCCGAAATGGTTTTTATTTTACGAGTAAACATTTCTGGTAATGCATCGGGATTTCGTTTTTGCCAAAACAACACGCTATCTGCAGTAATTTTTATCGCATTTAAAGGTTGATTGATCTCATGCGTAATTCCTGCTGCCATAACACCAATTGAAGCTAAACGAGAAGATTCTTCCAACATTCTAAAAGCTTCCACATTTTTCTGTTCAGCCTCAATTCTATCGTTCATTAATGAATTACGTTCCCAAGCATTCGCAATCATGTTTACAGTCGAAAAGAAAATACTAACCTCTTCACGAGACCAATTGTGTTTTTTATTTTGCGAAAATCCCATTAACCCGACTACCTTCGACTCCACCACAACTGGTAACAATACAACAGCTCCAATATTTCTTTTTTTATAATATACTCGTTCTTTAGCATTCAGGTTTGATAAATCAGGAGAAACAATTGTTTTGTTCATTTTTACCCGACTAATAATCTCATCAATCTCAGAAAAATAAAACTGATCAACATCTTTAATGTTTTTCCCTTTCATGGAAACTCTGCTATTGATCTTTACCGCTGCATCGTTTGAGTCCTTTAAAGAGTACAAACTAATTCTAGCAACATTCAATTCTTCCGTCATTAACTTTAAAACGTCATCCAATACATTTTTAAAATCTTCTGATGCATTTAATAGGCGTCCAATTAACCCTATTAGGCGTTCGTGCTTTACCGAAGTTTTCAATCGATTCTGTTCTAAGATTAAAGCTCGTTCTGCTTTAATTCTGCGAATTATAGCTTTTGAGAGTACAATAATAATAATGCTAGCAAGTAAAATTATTCCTCCTAGAATATGCAGCCACTCTCTATTCTCACTATAAAATGATTTTGGCGAATTCAATAATAAGGTCCCTTTTGGCAATACATCCTGATCAATATGAAATCGTTGTATTTCATTGTAATCAACAACAAACTGATCCAAAGGTTTTCGGTAAATTGGTATCGACCCAATTGGTGTTCCATTGATTATTTTTGCCACCATTCGAGCAGCCATTTGTCCATGAAAACTCCCACTTACGACCTTACCTCCAATTACTCCACTGTTAATATAAAATGCCCAAGCAATATAAATTGGCACCTTACTTTCTGGAATTAATAGATCTAAATTATCTTGAAAACTAATAAACTTGCCATACTTATCTTTATTAAATGTTAGTAGCAAAATTGATGTATCACCCTTTATATTTCTAACATTATCAATCAATTCATCAATCCCCAAATCTTCGTAATAAATAAACTCAAGTTCATCCTGATGCATCTTTTCAACATCAAGCATCAATAATTTATTCAGCTTAGCCGTTGTTGTTTTATTATCATTTACAACAACCAAACTCTTTGTTTCTGGCCTTGTTTTTAGAATTAAATCAATTACACCATCCAAATCTACCTCCTCGGCAACACCGGTAATATTATCTAATCCCTCAATCATCTCATCTTTAAAATGATTAATACCACAAAAAACAATAGGTGTATTTTGAAAATATTTAGTTCGATGATCTTTAACGAAGGATAAAGCATTATTATCTGAAACAATAATTACATCATACTTTTCTCCTTGTAATTTTAAATCGTACAATTCAATTAGTTTGTTCAAATAAGCTTCGGATGGATTTCTCTTGGTATCTAAATACTCATAATCCAATTCAAATTGACCCCCAATTGAATCCATAACTTCCTGTATACCTCTATTCACATTCTCAGTCCATTGTAAACCTTGATGATAAGAATGCAGAACAAGAATTTTTTTTCGCTCCACTGCATATCCGTGAATTGAGCAAAACATAAAAATTACAAAAGTGAGGTATTGTAAAAACCGCATACACTAAACTTTTAGAATTGTAACAATTAAAGCCCTAAAATAAGCTAATAAGGCTCAATACCAATATACAAAAAGATGTTACGTGAAAGGTTTTAAGAGGTTATTGTTTAGGTAAAGAAAATGGGATTGAGAATTTAAAAGTACTTCCTTTTCCAATCTGGCTTTCAACCCAAATTTTACCATCATGCTTTTCTACAAATTCTTTACAAAGCAACAAACCAAGTCCCGTTCCTGTTTCATTATCCGTTCCTTTTTTAATAACTTGCTCATCAATTCTAAAAAGCTTTTGCTGATTTTCCAGATTGATACCAATTCCCGAATCAGCAACCCAAATTTCTACTTTATTTTTTGATTTACACGAGGAAACTGTAATTGTACCTCCGCGAGGTGTGAACTTAACAGCATTCGAAACCAAATTGCGAACCACTGTATTAATCATGTTCGAATCACCAATAATATCCAGATCCTCATCAATAATTGCCTCCAACTGGATATCCTTATTTTCGGCACTAGATGTATGCAAAATAACAACCTCGTGAACCAAATTCCACAAATCTATTTCTTTTGCTTGGAAAGCAATTGTTCCCGTTTGCATCCTCGACCAGTTTAGCAGATTTTCCAATAATCGAAATGCTTGTCGCGCAGATTGATTGATTATTCCAGAGAAAGTCTTCACTTGTTCATGACTTAAATCATTAGCTCCATCAACAAGCAAATCGGAAGCTCCAATTAAAGAGGCAAATGGATTCTTTAAATCATGAGCAATTATCGAAAAGAATTTATCTTTGGTTGCATTAAGACTTTCCAATTCTTTACGTTGTTTTTCGATGGTTGCTTTTTGTTTCGTCAGTTCCTCTTCCAAAAGATCTTTAACAATCATTCTTTTTTTAACATTCTGCAAAGGAATAAGAATAGAATCGATAATTTTAATTCCAAATTTAGATTCTAAC
>JADGFH010000214.1 GCA_016743925.1 Labilibaculum sp. | reverse complement strand
ACTTATGATGTCATTATCAGAAATTTCGTTTATCGTTTATGATGCTGTGGTTTATATCGCGGTAGCATTTGCTATTTTCCTTATCGGGAAATTTGTTTACCAATTGCTTCACCCATCCTTTAAAGTTAAAGAGGAATTGGTTAAGAAAGATAATTTCGCTTTTGCCGTTGCTCATGTTGGTTATTACATTGGCTTGTTATTTTCAATTGGGAGCGCTATTGTAGGTCCGTCGAACGGATTATTGTCAGATATAATTGATATTTCGATTTACGGTTTGTTGGCAATTGTCCTTTTAAATATTTCTATTTTCTTATCGGATTATTTAATTCTTAGAAATTTTTCGATCCGTAAGGAGATTATTGAAGATCAAAATGCGGGAACCGGTATTGTTGAAGGTGCTGTTTCAGTGGCTTCAGGTTTGATCATTTTTGGAGCTGTTTCGGGAGAAAGTGGGAATCTACTTTTTGGAATTTTGACTGCAGTTGTATTTTGGGCTTTTGGTCAGATCGCTTTGATAGTAACTACTCGTATTTACAACTGGATCACGCCATACGATTTGCACGAGCACATTGAAAAAGACAATGTGGCTGTAGGTGTTGGGTTCGCGGGTGCAATTATCGCTATTGCCAACTTAATTCGATTTGGATTAGTAGGAGATTTTGATGGTTGGATGCCAACTTTTACGGAAGCTGGATTTGAGCTTTTGGTAGGAATTATCTTACTACCAGTAATGCGCTTAATTACCGATAAAATTTTATTACCAGGTGAACGATTAACCGATGAAATCATTAATCAAGAAAAACCTAATGTTGGTGCTGCTCTAGTTGAAGCATTTGCATACATAGGTGGATCAGTATTGATTACATGGTGCTTATAGAATTATGAATTTGGAATTATAAATGATGAGTTGAAGACGTTTCATTCATTATTTATAATTAATAATTGAAGTTTGTGTTTAAGAATAAATCAACATTACTAAAGGCAGCAATATTTGCTACCGGATTCTCTGGAGTTGTAGCGGAATATATTTTGGGTACTTTGGCTCAGTATTTTTTAGGTAATTCTGTTTTGCATTGGGTAATGATTATCTCTCTCATGTTATTTTCCATGGGGTTGGGTAGTCGAATTACCAAGAATTTTGAGACAGGATTATTGAAGCGCTTTTTGATATTAGAATTCGCGCTTTCTTTTATTGTTTCCTTTGCAGCTTTATTGGTTTATACGGCTTCGGCCTATACCCAAGCAATCGGGATTTTAATATACAGTTTAGCCATTTGCATAGGATTGTTAATTGGAATGGAAATTCCTTTGGTAATTCGAATAAATGACGATTACGAGAAGTTACGTTTCAATATCTCTAATATTCTTGAGAATGATTATTACGGAAGTTTACTCGGAGGTGTATTTTTTGTTGTTATTGGATTACCAGTATTTGGCTTGATTTACACACCTTTTATTCTTGGTTTTGTAAATTTCTCGGTTTCTATTGTGGTACTAATTTTTCTTTGGGATTTACTTAAAGCTTCCGAAAGGAAATTGTTGGTAAGCCTTGGAGTATTTATCATGATTTCCTTGACAACAGGAATTTTTGTTACTGATCCAATTATCAAGTTTGGGGAGCAACAAAAATATGCTGATAAGGTTATTTATACAGAACAAACCAAATATCAGCGCATTGTAATGACACAATGGAAGAATGATTATTGGTTGTATTTGAATGGTAATCAGCAACTTTGTACTCGAGATGAAATCATGTATCATGAACCTTTGGTTCATCCTGCATTGAGCCTACATCCAAATCCGGTAAACGTTTTGGTTTTAGGAGGTGGCGATGGATGCGCAGTTCGTGAGATCTTAAAATATCCGAAGGTTGAAAAAATTACATTGGTAGATTTAGATCCTGCCATGACTAATTTGGGAATGACCCATCCAATTCTTACCAATTTGAACAAAAATTCTTTGAGTAATGAAAAGGTAGAGGTTTTGAATGATGATGGATACAAATACATGCTATCAACGGAGAATTATTTTGATGTAATAATCATTGATTTACCCGATCCGCGTAGCATTGAATTAGGTCGATTGTATTCGCACGAATTTTATAAGATTTGTTATCGCCATTTGCGCCCAGGTGGTGTAATTGTTACTCAATCGGGAAGTCCGTATTTTGCAACTCAAGCGTTCTCGTGTATTGTAGAAACGATTAAAAGCGCTGGTTTTGAAACGGTGCCGATGCATAATCAGGTAATTACATTGGGAGAATGGGGGTGGACTCTTGGAGTAAAACAACCATCTTATGAAAGTGTAAAAGAGGAATTACAAAAATTAGAGATTAATGTGCCTACACGTTGGATTAACAAGGAGGCAATGACTTTAATAACATCCTTTGGTAAGGATTTTTATCCTTGGAAAAAGGATAGTGTGCACGTGAATAGAATTCACGAACCAGTATTACACAAGTACTACATGAAAGGAAATTGGGATTTATATTAATTTGAAGATATGCCTACAGCGGTAAATAAAATATTAGCAGCTAAAATTCACAATTTACGATTCTGGGTATCAGAATGTGATCCGATTGTGTTGCAAATTCGGTTTCAAGAATATTTGAAAGAAGTCGATTTTGTGATTTTGAACTTTACGGATCATCATTTTCCTGTACAAGGATATACTGCATTTTGGTTATTAGCAGAATCTCATTTGGCTATTCATACTTTTCCGGATAAAGGATGGTCGTATGTTGAGTTGAGTAGCTGCAATCAGAAGAAATCGGAAGGCTTTCAAAGAATGCTGAAGGACAGTAAAGTGAATGTGAATTGGAATGGTGATGGAATTGAAATTTGCGTACCGGAATAATTATAGACAAGTATGAGAAAAAAGCTGATCTTTTTTATTGCCTTTTTAGTTTACGTGGCGGCCATATTGGGAATCAAATATTTTGAGGGTCAATCGCCAAGTGCTAATATTAAAAGTATTGGCGATGCATTTTGGTATGCCATTGTAACCTTAACTACAGTTGGATATGGCGATTTTTATCCTGTGACAATCATGGGGAAAATTATTGGCTTACTTGTTATAATTGGTAGTTTAGGAATACTTGGATTTATTATAGGTGAAGTAACCGTAAGATTTAATCAGTATATGGAAAAGAAAAAAAGTGGATTCTGGGGAAGTGATTTTGAAGATCATTATATCATTATTGGTTGGAATGAATTTGGACAAAAGGTAGCGAGTCAAATTACTCAAGCAGGTCAAAAGGTGACATTTGTTACCAACAACAAAGCTGATTTAGATTTGATTGCTGATTTATACTCTTCGAAAAACACTTTTAGCTTATTCGCTGATTATTCTAATATTGAAGCTTTTGAAAAAGTCAATATCAATAAGTCTAAAAGGGTATTTGTAAATTTTAAAGAAGATTCGGAAACACTGGTTTTCGTAATTAACCTGAAAAAGAGATATCCTGCTGCAAATGTTGTTGTTACATGTTCGAATCCTAGTTTAAAAGAGACTTTTATTAATGCAGGAATAGATCATGTTATTGCAAAGAACGAAGTGGCTTCGAAATTGGTTGCCTCTTATTTGTTTGAACCTCATGTTGCTGCTTATACCGAAGATTTAATTGCGACTAGCGTGGCCGATGAAGATTCTGATATTCAACAATATTTAATTACCGAAGCGTGCGATTTTGCAGGAGCTGAATACATGACTGCTTTTATGAAGCTTAAGCTGGATTATAATGGTATTTTAATTGGCATGGTTAAAGATGGTATAGTCGTTAAAAATCCTGCAAAAGGAAGCATGATAAAAGCGAATGATTATTTGATTCTTATTTCAAGTGGAAGAAGCAAGGCTAATTTAGAGAAGTTTTTTGGAGTGAAAGAAGGAGAATAGTATTGCTCCCTAAAAAATAAGAATTGTACCTATTCACTAGTATAAGTGTTAATGCTTCCACATCCTAAGTGTGGATGGTCTCATAGCTTAAGTGTGAGGACTGTCATAGCCTAAGTGTTGACAGTCTCATATTGTTTATTCTGGATTGTAACCAACATCTGCTGGTAGGTTAGGTCTTTTAGATGCGATTACCGCTAATTCGTCGGCACGCTCGTTTCCCGGAATATTTGAATGACCTTTTACCCAAACAAATTTCACATTGTGTTTTTTGTAAATTTCAAGAAAACGCATCCATAAATCAGCATTTTTCTTTCCCTTAAAACGCTTTTTAACCCAGCCAAAAACCCATTTTTTATCTACCGAATCAATAACATATTTTGAATCGGAATAGATCGTAACATCACATGCAGGATTTTTTAAAGTCTCTAGTCCTACAATCACAGCCATTAACTCCATTCTGTTATTTGTGGTAAGCTTAAATCCTTCATTCAGATCTTTACGGTGTTTTCCTGAAATTAGAACAACTCCATATCCTCCTGGTCCAGGATTTCCACTTGCTGCACCGTCGGTATACATTGTTATTTTAGTAGACATATTCTCTGTTTGTGATTTTCAAAGCAAAAGTAACAAAATTTACCCTTCTCTCAATTATAATCAGCAGGCATAAAAAAAGGATGTCCGAAATTCGAACATCCTTTGTATATTTTGTGAGTAGTTAATTACTTCACGATAGTCATTTCGTCAATTAGGTTTTGCGCACCTGCAAATTTGTCGATAATGAAAAGAGTATAACGAATATCAAGGTTGATACATCTTTGAAGGTTTTCTTCAAAATCGATATCTCCTGACATTGCTTCAGAATTACCATCAAAAGCAGTTCCGATCAATTCACCATTTCCGTTAATAACAGGAGAACCTGAATTACCACCAGTAATATCACTGTTCGTTAAGAAACAAGCAGGTAAATTTCCGTTTTCATCAGCATAAATTCCGAAATCTTTAGCATTGTAAAGTTCTTTCAGCTTAGCAGGAACAGCAAATTCATGACTTGTTGGATCCTCTTTCTCCATCACACCTTTTAAAGTTGTGTAGTGATTGTAATAAACACCATCTTTTGGAGTGTAACCACCTACATTACCATAAGTTATTCGGATTGTAGAGTTAGCATCAGGAGCCAAGTTTTGCTTCTTGTTAATTTGCATTAAACCATCAACGAAAAGACGTTTCCCTTTTTTCATTTCATCAGCACCTACGGATACTTTAGCTGCTACTTCCCTATATTTCTTTAGTATCGAATTACCTGTTTTAAATGCAATGTCATTTTCAAGTACTTCTAATTCTGGAGCATCAAGGAATTTATTGAAACTTTCAGCAGTCGCAAATACAGATGTAGCGTAAACTTTATCTGCAAATGTTGCGAAATCATTCTGATACTCATCAGCGATTGTTTTGAAGATTTCAGGTTGCTGATCTGTAGCAATATTCTCAGCGTACATTTTGTACATACCAGCCATCAATTTTTGATCGGTTGGTGAATTGTAGTTTTTGTAAAATCCTTTCGCAGCTTTACGAAGTCCTGTAACTGCTTTTTCAATTGCTTCTGTATTAAGCGTATCAGCAGCAAGTAAGCTTTTTAAACCACTTGTTTTAATTGCGAATACTGGCATTTCAGCACCACTAAGTAAAGCTTCTCTTAGGTATGAACTTGCATTCATTGCTTCCTTACGATCAGCATAAACTTTGCTAATCATTTCAAGAGCTTTGCCATATTTAGCAGATCTCTTCTTTTTCTTGTTAGCCCAATTTAAAAATCCTTTTTCAATAGCTTGTTTGTGTCCCATTGTATTCAACTTTGCAAGTGCTTTGTTTTGCTCGTTTGAATATTTCCAATAGTTTGCACTACCTGCATGTTTCGATGCGTACTGAATACGTACTTTAGCATCCTTAAGCATGTCATTCATCATAATATCCAACTTTAAGGTACGAATGTCGTAACGATTTTTGTTGGTAATCTTCATTGTCTCTTCAAGACCAAAAGAAGTAAGGTAACGCTTTGTAGTTCCAGGAAATCCTAAAATCATTGCAAAATCTTGCTCTTCTACACCTTTGGCAGAAACAGGAAGGTGATGCTTTGGCTTCAATGGTACATTTTCTTCAGCATAAGCAGCAGGTTTTCCATCAGCACCAGTGTAAATACGGAACATAGAGAAATCTGCAGTATGACGAGGCCACATCCAATTGTCTGTATCTCCACCGAATTTACCCATCGATTGTGGAGGAGCACCAACTAAACGCACATCTCTATAAATTTGATATACAAAAATGAAATACTGATTTCCTTCAAACATACTTTTTACGTTTGCTTTATAATCAGTTCCTTCTTCAGCTTTTTTCTCAAGCTCTATAGCAATTTTTTCAATTGCTTTGTAACGATCTTCTTCAGACATTTCATCATTCACCTTAGAAAGAACTTCTTTCGAAACATCTTCCATGCGAACAAGAATTGAAGCAGTAATACCAGGGTTGGTTAGCTCTTCTTTTTTATTGTATGCCCAAAATCCATCAGACAAGTAATCATGTTCTGTTGTAGAATGAGATTGAATAGCATTAAAACCACAATGGTGATTGGTTAAGAATAAACCTTGATCAGAAATTACCTCACCAGTACAGAAATGACGGAATGGTCTTCCTTCAAATCCTAAACCAACAATAGCATCTTTAATACTACTGTTATTAATATCGTAAATATCTTGAGCAGATAATTTAAATCCTTTTTCCTGCATTTCTGCAGTATTTTTATTTAATAGAGACAAAAGCCACATGCCTTCATCTGCTTTTGCATTGGATAAGCTAAGTAGTAAACTTAGTCCCAAAAATAATGATGCAAATTTTCTCATTTTAGTTGCTTTAAATTTTTTAATTAAACTATTAATGCTGCTGTAAGCAATATAGTTCTTGTTGTTAGTAAGTATTTAGTCAATAAGCAAAGTTAATATTATTATATAATTTCTTCTTTTATTGATTTGTTAATGAATATTAAATTATTGTTTAATATTCTGGTAATCAGTGTCTATGTTGGATTGTTTTGTCTTGAAAATTAGATAAACCTATCATTTTTCTCGTTGAAGAGAGGTCATAATTGCCTGTTAATGAGTCTTAATTCATTAAAATTTCAATTCAAGTTGATTGGATAGGAGTGAAAAACTCTTCCTGTGAATTTCATTTATTCCATGTTTTTGAATTGCTGCTCTGTGCTTTTTGGTTGGATATCCTTTGTTATTATTCCAATCGTAAATTGGAAATTTTCCATGCTGTGCTAACATGTAATCGTCACGATAAGTTTTGGCTAAAACGGAAGCTGCTGCAATCGATAAATATTTCCCATCTCCCTTTACAATGCAAGTATGCTCGATGTTTGGATAAGGATTGAATCGATTTCCATCAATTAACAAATGCTCGGGTTTTATTTTTAGTTGCTCTACAGCTCTGTGCATGGCCAAAAAAGATGCATTTAGAATATTTATTTTATCAATCTCTTCATGACTTACAATACCAACTGCCCAAGCAAGTGCGTCCTTTTCTATTACTTCACGAAGTAAGTATCTTTTCTTTTCGGAAAGTTTTTTGGAGTCATTTAATAATTCGTTCGAATAATTTTCTGGCAGAATTACTGCAGATGCGAATACAGGTCCAGCAAGACATCCTCGCCCTGCTTCGTCGCAACCTGCTTCAATTGTATTTTTGTATAAAAAAGAGGCTAAACCATTCATAGTTTCAATGTTTGCCGACAAAAATAAGAGTATTTTTAACGGTATCAAATAAAACAGTTTTTGGGAAATAATAAAGGTCTATAAGAGGGAGCTATTTTTTTAGTTTTATAGTTCTGGCTTTTTCAATAAACTCTCTGTTAATTTGTTTCGGATTTTCAATTATTTTATAAAATTCATCGAAATAATTCAAGCTTCGTTCTAATTCTTTTTCCGATAAATAAGAGCAGTTTTGATAGAGATTGTAAAGCTTGTCTTTTTTCATTCGGAACTCCCTGAAGACATACTCAAGATCTTTGGCGGTTCTTTTATAGCCTCTGTATAAACGTTCGTGAATTGATTCAATGTTCAATTTCTCATTTGGAATTGCATAAGGAGCATTTACTAAGCTTGCCCAATCAAAATCATAAGGAACTGTAGTAGTTCGGGATTTAGGTGTTTTTGAAATTAATTTAATGTTATGAAGTGTTGGAACTCCCCAATCAGTATTACCAATCATGAATTGAAATACCGCAAGTTTTGTAATTTTATCGACCAAAGTGTGATCTTGGTGTATTTTTTTATCGTAGCGTGGAATTTTGTGATTTCGTTCAGCCATTTTCTCAAAGTCCTCAATGAAAAAATTTAGTTTGGTAATCGGCTTCATAGAGTTCTTACTATCCTTGTACGTTATTCTTGCAAGTCTAACATTAAAACTTTCTGGAGTAAAGATGTTGAAGGCTTTGTAAATAAGGTATTCTTGAACAAGCATCTGCTCAAATCGTGGATTTCTATTCTGGCAGTGCGTAACCATTTTCAATCTTTTCTGGTCATGAAACACAGAATAACTAGATTCTGCTTGATTGAATTTTATTTTGATTGGAGGAAAAGCACAAATACTTCGATCTTTTCTAAAGTTACCTCTTGTTTTAAGATCTACAATCATAGTGATTATTGAGTCTCCAATTTTATAGGAAAGTCTTCCTTTATGGTATTTATTTTTGTTACCAACATCTTTTATTAAACTTTTAATATCGGTCGTAATGGATAGTTCTAATAAATCATCAGATTCAAATAGATCGGGCGTTTTATATATTGAATCAGTAAGGTTTCGATTATTTATGCACAAGCTAGCATTTCCTATTTGGGATAGAAAAAGAACTAGTAGGAATATGAATAGAAAACGCTTTATC
>JADGFH010000213.1 GCA_016743925.1 Labilibaculum sp. | reverse complement strand
TCTTCTGCACCATGAAAAGCCCAAATAGGCATATCTCTTAGCTTGTCTACATTTTTATAAATATAATCGACATGACTAGTAAAACCACTCATAGGAGCAATTGCTGCAATTTTTTCAGGATACTTCATTGCCAAATACCACGTTCCAGCACCACCCAAACTTAAGCCAGTTAGGTAAACTCTGTTGGTATCGATTTCATATTTTTTTGTTATTTCATCGTAAAAATTCTCGAACCAATTGTCGGTAGACCATCTGTGTTGTAACGGACATTGTGGAGCTACAATTACAAAGGGAAATTCTCGCCCACGCCATATCTGATCTGGAATACCTGAAGCGTAAAGCTTAATTGTATCTGTTCCCCTATCCGAACCACCATGCAGATAAATAAGCAGTGGCCATTTTTTTAAGGTATCCTTTTCATATTTTTTAGGTGTATAGGATATGTAATGATAATTGGTATCAATCGGATTCTGTTTTAGGCCTTTATCAAGTATCATATTGCATTGCAACTTCCCCTCTTTCGACCAAGTAATACATGAACCATGCATCTGTCCCATTCCATTTCCTATAACATTTCCCTTTATCCATTCACTCCTTTGACTCAATTGTCCATTTCGATACCATTCCTTCTTTAATCCATGAAATTTCCCATCAACAAAATTAGATCGAGACTCAATTTGTCCATTTTTATGCCAAGTTTCATAAACTCCTTGCTTGGTATTCCCTCTATAGTTACACCAATAATTTTCCTTTACATTTTTATCAAAAGAACTATAAGTTCCTTTCATTTGAATCTGACCACTAGGATAATAATCCTGCACATGATACAAACCACGCGTCTTATTAAATTCAATAATTCGCTTGTATGTTATTGTATCGCTTTTAGAAACTGATTGATTTAAATAAAATACCTCAAGCTCCTGAGATTTAACAGAAGTAAAAAATAAAACCAATGCAAAAATAAGTGTATAGGTCTTCATTTTATGTCTAACTAATTAAATGGTTAGGATGTTTCTTTCTACTTTGAATCACTCGATCCTATGAGAGGATTTGAATCATCACGATCATTCCGATTCGATGCATATCCAACTGGAACATCACAAGCCTGAAAAGGCTTGCGTATATCACCAAACCCATCTCCGTCCTTATCCTTGTAAAAAGTTATAACCTCACCTCCTTCGGCCTTAAGGGTTTGCTCAACTGCTCTCAACAATGATAAATCACAAACTGTATCCTGAGTGATCTCCCAAAACATTACACCATTCAACTTTTCCATTGCCAACTGTGTTTTCTTTACAATTGTAGGAATCCCATTATAGTATAAACTGTCTAATTGATCGACATAAGCGTTTTCAGGATTTTGTTTTACAATATTTCGATAGGTATTCGATCTTGCTGGCTTTGCAAATTCCCAACCATAAAATGGCATGCCAAGAACAATTCGATCTGAAGATATTTTTCTTTTAACAAGCCAATAATTAATTGCATCTTCGGCAAACGAAAAAGGAGAATGTTGCCCTGCATTATTCGGATTCCATGGTCCTGTTTTATCATATACCATTACGTTAATAAAATCATAAGCTTCCAAGGATTTTTGACTTACCGATTCATGAAGCCAAGATGCTCCCAAAGCACAAGTAATTCCCTTCCCTTTTGCATGCAATGCTTTTCTTAGTTCCAATACAAATGGTTCGTAACTATTACCTATAAAAGGCAATAAATTACCTTCAATATCAACATCTACCCCATCCAGACTGTTCTCCTCTACGTAAATTAAAATATTATTTACAAAGCTTCGCATTTTCTCTTCTCGCAATACAGAATTCCATATTGCAGTATCGCATTTACCTCCACCTGCCAATGAAATAAACACTTTCAAACCAGCAGCATGAGCTTTTTTAACCACCGGTTTGATATCAGCATTTCTACTAAACACAAGCTTTCCATTTTTATCAGGATTTGCAAAGGCGAGGTTTAGGTAAGTCAGTTTTTCAATTTCAAGATTATCAATTTTATCCATACCGCCTCCACCAAGGTAACCCACTACCTTAAAGCTTGTATCTTCAATGTAAATATCTGGACCAATGGCATACGGCCTTTTTTCTTTATTCTCACATGATGTTAGTATTATAAGAAAACTAATCATCAACAATAAGTCAGTAAGGCGGCAGAATTTTAGGTGCTTCATTTCTTCAAAATTTAATAGCAAGTTTATATTATTCTATCCTGTGATCTGGAAGCTTTAATATTTTTCACATCAGACTTCGTTTTCAACAGGAATGCAAGTTAACACATAGGTAAATCTTTTATTATTCTCCCTTTTCTGAAATCACAAATACATTTTCTGAATTATTTCTTATGGCCTTTTTTAGATAAAGCAATACTAATTGAATAGTCTTTATTATTACATATGCCCTATCTAAAAAGGAATCACAACACAAACTTAGAACAGCTATAGTGCTATTAATCAAACTAAGTTCTTCAACAAAGCATACTCAACCACCAAATCTACAAAACAATAATTGGCTAACAAAAGAATTATTCTAATTATATATTAGTGCATTAAAGTTTTAACAATGAATCGCTTTGAAGATAATTAGGTAAAGCAAGCATATGCTGAGGACATTCATGATTAATCGTTAGCACGTTTGGATATTATTAGATTATCCCATTTAAAGTGGTATTCAGGATTTATGGACATTTCTTGTTTTGCTTCTGGTAGTTTGATCCAGAACACAACTCCTTGAGGTGTTTCAGAAATCACACCAATTTTCCCTTGATGTGCTTCTACGGCAAGTTTACAAAAACTCAATCCTAAACCAGAAGTATGAACCTTACCGTCATGTGTTTTAGCCCCTTGTTTAAAGTATTCGAAAATAATTTCTTGCTGTTCTTTCGGAATTCCTAGTCCGGGATTGGCAATTTCAATTCTTAAATCTCCATTCGTGCTCTGCTTGCACCCAATTGTAACAATTTCATTTGCTGCCGTATATTTAATCGCATTACTAAACAGGTTTGAAAATACCCTTTTTAATAGCTCTCCGTCGGCATTAATTAGATAATTGAATTCTGTTTCAATCCTTATTTGTAGTTCACTCTCATCAACCAGAAAAGCAACTTCTTCAAAAGCATTGCTCAATACTTCTAATAATGAAATCCATTCTTTATTCACCTCCAATTTAGTATCGCGATATTTATGTACATCCAGAATATTATGCACTAGGTTTAGCATCGTATATCCCGACTGTTGAAGAAGTTCTTCAAAACAATCGAACTTTTTTAGGTCTTTAAAATTGACAATGACATTTAATGGGGTCTTCAAATCATGGACTAACATGTTTGTCATATTTTCCTTAAACTCCGACAATCGCTTAACCTCTTTTACTGATTCTGTAAGTTTATTGGACTGTTGTTCTATCTTATTATTCTTCTCTCTTAACTGATGTCGCGATCGGTAAATCATCACTAAAAGCGTAAGGATAAGAAGCATTACAATTACCAAAACAAAAACAATAATTATCTGACGCTTAATTTTGGCATCCTTCAAATCATTTTCCTGCATCAACATCAAATTTTCTTTTTCCTTTTTCAGCGAATTGTACTTCGCTTCAATACTGGCAATACTTTTTTCATTTTCAATATTAAAAATACTGTCTTTGTAGGAATTGCTTTTTAGTAAGTATGCAGTTGCATTTTTATAATCATTTAAAGAAACAGACACTTGATAAAGAGTCGAATTAAGATTCTGTAAAACACTAAATTTCCGATAAGCTTTGGTAAGTTCAACAGCTTGTTCAAGTTCTTTTTTAGCTAGTCGCGGACTACCCTGTAGTAAATAAATCTGCCCGAGCGTTATTCTTGTTCGGGCTTCACCAATTTTATCCCTCTGCTTCACTCTTAATTCAAGAGATTTATGGCTATAGATAAAGGCCGAATCGTACTGAGCTTGGTCTTTAAATACGATACCCATATTATTGTATAAAATGGCCATTCCACGCTCACTATTTATCGCCTTCTTAATGCTTAATGACTTTCTGTATTGATCAAGTGCTTTATCATATTTCTTTAGGTTTTCGTACACTAGTCCCAAATTGGTGCGAACATACGATTCACCAACTTTATTCCCTTGTTTAAGCCGGATAGCTAATGATTGATTTAGGTATTTCAAGGCCAGTTCTGTTTTGTCTTGTGCTTCGTATAGCAATCCAATATTGCTTGATATCAGACCTGTACTTTTCAGGTTAGCCTGTTCCTCGCTAATTTCAAGGGCTTTGTGATAATACTCAAGAGCCACATCAACATTACCCTGAGATTTATTTAGGATCGCTACGTTATTATAAAGCATCGAAAGCAAGGTTTGATCTTTTATTTGACTGGTAATGCTTAAAGCCTTGCTTAATGCAAATGAAGCCTCTTCGTAATCTTTCGATTTAATTTTATAAATGCCAATACTATTCAAGCTTTTCACCATTCCCCGATAATCATTATTTTCTAGGGCTGTATCGTATCCTTTATCCAAATAATAATAGGCCGAATCTTTTATTTTTTTATTGTTCCAAATAATTCCAAGTTCGTTGTACGCTTCGGCTTGTTGCGTGTATAATTTATTTTTCTCAGCTATTTCACGCGCTATAGAAATGTATTTAAATGCAGAATCCTGATTTTTATAACGATATAGATTTCCTAAGGTATTAAGGTAATCTGCTTTTTCAGATACTAATTTTGTAGTGTTTATCAGTTGTAGAAGACTATCTGCTTGTTGCAGCTGGCTATAACTGTTAGTAGCAGTCAAAATACATAAGAGCAAAATAAGGCGGGATCCTAATTTCATAAAAAGCTTTTATCTAAAAATATTATTTCTATATGTCAAAGATATTAAGATTTCATTCCTCACATCCTTTTTGTCATTTTTTGTTTAATTCAAAATGCAAGCTTAAAGCTAGATCAATAAACTAAGGTAGCATTCCATTATTTTAACCTGGTAAAAGTAATTCTGTCAATTATCGGAGATCATTTATGGGCCGTTAGCAAGATTTTTAAAACCTTGCTTTTTTATTTACTTCAGTACTTAAACTATATCGGCCTTTTGGTGCATAATTGAACAGAACTTCGCCTCCCTCAGTACAAGCTGAGTACAATTCTTTATTAACTCTGCACCTCGTATTTTTAACAATAATACTATAAGAATAATTAACAGATCTAATGTCTTAAAGTAATCGTGGCGTTACACTCTAATAGTTCCACAATCATTTTTGTTGATTTAGCAATAATTTTTTCCATATGTTCTATATCCAATAGTGAAAATTCATCTTTAACATGATGAAGAAATTTAAAATTCTTAAAATCATACGTAGATATGGTGTGGGATGGGATATTATATTCCAAATAAAAAGGATAATTATCAGCACATCTAAATAAGCCATAATCTCTATCTACTTGTTCAAATTTCACAAATTCTTCTTCCAATAAGCTATTCACAACATCTGAGAAATCAGATCTATCATAACCTGAAATATAAATTTTTGAGGGAGCACTGAGCAATGGATTTCCGATCATATCAAAATTTATCACATAAGATAGAGGTATGTTATTCAGCTTTAATTTTTTTGCTAGATGCTTTGCACCTATCAAGCCTGACTCTTCTCCCGTAAATATAGAAACAATAACCTTTTTCGTAAACCTATGCTTATTAAGCTCCTTGGCAATTTGTAAAACGGCTGTAACTCCACTTGCATTATCGTTGGCACCATTGTAAACAGTATCTGTTCCATATTTTCTCTTACCCAAATGATCCAGATGAGCTCCAATAAGTATATATTCATCTGATGGGCTATTTGAATTAATTATACCAACTAGGTTATAAGATTCTTTCCCATACACTAACACCGAATCTCTATAAGAATCATTAAACATAGGCTGTAAGCCAATCTCTTTAAAATATGATTCAACATATAAACTTGCTTTGTCCATGCCAATTGACCCTGGTTTTCTACCCTCAAATTCATCAGAAGAAAGCTTTTTAACAATCTCAGCAGTTGAACTTGCATTGCTAAATTCGATTTTCTTTTTATCTTCTAACTTTTGAGTAACAGTACATGCACTAAATGCAATACACAATAAGCCCAATAAAACTTTTTCTATCATAATCTTTTTCATATTTCTATTATAGAATTCTTAACCTTAACTCAAGGAAAACTAACGAGATCAAATTTAGTTTCTATTGCTAATCATATTTTTATTGATAATGTAATCCCTTACATCAAAAGGCAGTGCCTCCAAAACAATTGATTTTGTATGATTGTACTCATCAATAATTACATGACTCTTCCTAATTCGCACTGCAGAGTACTCGTCGGTAGAAATGTACAACAGTTTGTTATAAGTTGTGCCAGATACATTGTACGCAAACTTAAACCTGTAAAAAGGATTTGCCTTACCTACTGGAAGAGTTGGAGTTTTAAGCTCCCGTTGAAGTACTGTGGGTATTATTTTAAACCCTGATTTTAGTACATTAATTAATTTTATTTTTCGATAGATAGTAAAAATCAACAGAGCCAGACCAACTAACAAAGGATTAATGATCATGCCTAAAGTGTCGAAAGTGAAGGGTGCATCCTTTGTTCCAACTATTCTCGAAACTCTAAAATCATTCGATAAGTATTCCACACTTACCGTATCTCCTACACTATAATTGGTATCAAAGCCATAAGAATGCCCTTGTTCCAATTCATCCTCATGATAAAAGCCAAAACAGTATTTAAGTGCTGCATCTCCATTCACAGACATATTTGTTTCGGTAACGGAAGTTAGAACTTCTTTCGTTTCAATTGTTGAATGCTCCTCATACTCATTGTCTGCATAATCTACATTAGGTGCAAATACAATAAGCATTGTAGCAGGAATCAAAACTAAAAACGCCAAATACATCAGCTTACCAGAGAAGAAGATCTTCCATTTAATTTTAAAGGGTATTTCTTGTAGTATTTTCATATTGTTGTATTGGTCTTTCTATGTTATTTTCAGTGAGGTTAAACTACTCATCAACGCCAATGATAATTTAGCTTTTATTGTAAGTTCTTATTTGATGTGCATCTTAAAATAGTCCTCTTTATCCATAACAACTATTCTTTCTTTTGCCATGTCAAAAATTGAAACATATTTTTTACTGATAACTACATGTTGTTTCCATTCGACGAACTCCCTATAAAGTAAAAGGGTACAAATATCAGTTGGATCAATGATGTCTGAAATTACGTGAGAATGCATGGTTGTTGTAATCTGACTCTTGCTATTCTTGTATGGAAGGTAAATTATAGAGTTATGCAATTTTTCTTTTTTACCAAATTCATTATTCTTTTTATAAGTTAATTTGTAGTCATTACCAATTATTACATTTCCATGTTTCGTTGGAGCAGTAATAACAAATACCGTTTTCTTTTTGTTAGAAATTATCGGGATGAAATTATATGAAGTATTTTCGTAGAACTTAAAAAAAGTATCAGAATTCTCATAGAATCTATTAATAGCATCTTGTCTAATTGCTATTAATATTTTTTCATTATCTGTCGCTTTGTGATTGTCTATATCAATAGATACAGGCTGTTTATCTAGATTAGCATTGAACTTGTACCTAGCAAGAATTCTATTATTATTCTTTTTGCTGAAAAATATGGAATATACATATTTGTCATTGCCAATGTATGATAGATATCCACTAATACTGTCTCTCATTTGTGAATAGTTTTCTAGAAAATGATCAGTGCTATGCCAAGAAGCTTTTTCTATTTTGTACATGTCTTTGCCAAGTTCCAATACTTTCTCAGGATTGGGATTCTTTGAGAACCCACCAATACTGGATAGAATAAAAATTGAGATCAGAAGAATTCTCATAGTTCGTGGTTTATTTAATAAATAATTACTTACAAAGGTTATACTAAGCCTCTTATAGCTATCAAAACTAATCAAAGCCCATAATTATTTAGCTTTTGTTTGTGCTTTCTGTTAATATTATAATAAAAAAGGGCATCATTTTAAAAGTTCTCAATAAACTTAAAACATTCCTGAAAAAAACCAGATGAAGGATGAGCGGACCAAAACCCTTGACACTTACCACTTTCACTTCCATTACGCCTACAAAATAAATGTGGTTGCCATGTATTCTCATTTGTTATTTTCAATTATCTTAATTACTTCATTAAACAAAGCATCTTTAGCTTTAAAATCAGCTTGTGAATTTATTATTTCGATATCTGGCTCAATTCCATGACCCTCAATCAATTCATTATCTAAGGTGTAGGCCTGCCATGATGGTAGGAATAGCGTAATTTCATCAGATAGTTTATAAGCTTTAGGATTCCCAGAACTCCCACTGGTTTTCATTCCTATAACTTTGGCCTTTTTTGCCTGCTTCATCATTAATATAAATCCCTCGTTACTACTTAACCCTCTTGGTCCGGTTAATACATAAACATTGCCATCATAAGTAAATCCACTTTTATTAGGATAAACTTTTTTGATATGTTCATTATCAAACTTTCCGGTTTTTGGGTTGTAATTTTTAACTAATCCATAAGGTAACGGATCTTTGATAAAACAAGAAGCAAATTCTCTAGCCAATTCTTCATTCCCTCCCGAGTTGGTCCTTACATCTATTATTATGTTTTTGAGTGATTTAAATTCCTGTAATCGCTCAATTGCAGTACGGATTTCATTTTTACTATTACCTTTCCAAGTTCCAATGAATATGTACCCAACATCACCATATTTACCGCTAATAACAATTTTATTTTTACTAATCTTTTTTTCTTCTAAAACTTTAATAACTCCACCAATATTATAG
>JADGFH010000212.1:7732-8847 GCA_016743925.1 Labilibaculum sp. | reverse complement strand
AAATACTAATATCTTTGATAAAATATTTGGAGTAGAAGCAAGAGATCGAGACAAATTAATGAAACGCAAAGAAAGAAAGGAAAAACGTAAAAAAGAGAAAAAATCTATTTATCAAAAAATTAAAAATATTTTTAAACGGAAAAATTAATTTTCAAATGATCTAAAGTTTTCACGAAGTAATTTATCTGATTTGTTTTTTAGGTCTAATTTGATTTTAGTATTTCTATTTTTAATACTTCTAATTGATCTTTTAAGATCGGTTCGTGAAAATTCGGATTCCATACTATTTAGGTAATCTTCTAACATTTTATAATCATGCCAATTGCCTATTGCGGTTTCCGTTCGATTTACAACCTCAACGGCAATTTGTCTTTTATCATCTTCACCATTTGACAAAATTAGGTGATATAATGTCTTAACTACTTTTAGTAATTTTCTTATTTCGTGATGATTATTTTCACCATGAGAAGAATTAAATAATTTACGTACAATTTCTAATTCATCGTGAATTATTTTATCAGTTAAATCTTTAACGGTAGAGAAATCCAACTCATCAATTGCTATACAAATTTGCATAGCTCGTTTCTTAAATTTTGGAATGTTGAATTGATGAATTTGCTTTACTAATTTTTGAATTGCATTTTCTTTTTGCTCATCCAAATAATGAACTATCTCTGGAGCAATTTCAAAAGGACTTTCCTTAAGTAAATCCACACCTATTTGAACTGATCTTAAGCGACCCGAATACTTAAAAAGTTTATTAAGCTGTTTCAGCATTTTAAGGCCTTCTACCGTATTCAAATTCATCTCTTCAACCAATAAGAGTAGGCTCTTAATATTTTTAATTAGCACTCTAAATCGATGAACATCATCTTGTTTTAAATCTTTAAGCACAGATAAATAAATCAAAAAAGAATCAAATTTTTCTCGATAGAACCCACTTAATTTCGTATTTGCCTTTTTCATCTGCATCGGTATGTTTTATATACAAGATACATAAAATCAAAGAATTACTCAAAATACATTTTAAGTAAACTAAATATTAACAAAAAAACAATCATTATTAAAAAATGTGAGATCTATTCTTTTAATGAAAAAAATTATCTGTATTAATC
>JADGFH010000212.1:0-7722 GCA_016743925.1 Labilibaculum sp. | reverse complement strand
CACCAATGTACTTTTTAATTGACGTAAGGAGAATTTTTGCCATCACAATTCTTATTGGATATTAGCATTAATAATCCTTACTGGCTTTGGAAATACACTAAGCGAATTAGTAATTTAAGCTTTTGCAAAAGAAGTACTTCTGATTCACATACTAAACTATATAAGAGCATAGTATAAATTCACATTAATGGATAATTATATTTCATTTTGACGTTAGGAATCATATGCGTAGTAATTACATCTATGATATTGATCGGAAATAGTAGGAATAAAAAAGCGGTATTTCATATTAAGAAATACCGCTTAAATTTATTTAATAACTACTGAATTAGTAGCTAAACATTGTTGAGTTAGGCATAGCCCCAACAGTAAATTCTTTTAATTTCTCTCCGTTAGAAGCGTAAACAAGTACTTTTCCAGGATTTGTACCTTCACACAACCAAAGGTTTCCATTTTTAGGATTAACATCCATTCCGTAGAAAGTAGCATCAACAAATTTTGTCGTTGGTAAAGCTGCATCTTTAATATTCAGTGCATAAACTGCATCTGTCATATAATAAACAGTCTTCTTATCCTTGCTTATCGCAATATTTTTAAGCCCTGTTGTTGTAACATTACTGGTTTCCCATTCTGTAACATTGTTTGTTGCTACTGATATCTTAGCGATAGCTGGTCCAGAACCATTTACACTTGACCAACTTGGTACACCTCCGCAATAAACCCAAATATCTCCATTGGCATCTTTTACCATATCTTTAGGACAAGACTTAACTGTAATTGTATTTACGACCTCATCGGTATCAAGATTTATTACAGAAACTGTATTGTCGTCGTTAGACCAACCACCACTGTTAGCTACATATAATTTATTACCTGCAACAATCATTTTTTCTGGTCCAGCACCAACAGTAATTTCCTTTGTTTTTGTCATTGTTTTTAGATCAATAACATAAACTTTATTGTTTTGCTTTATTTGATTTGGATAAGTTCCTGAAACTCCATTACCATTCGACACATATGCTTTACCGTCTGCAAAAGCAATTTCTCTAGGATATGAGAAGCCATCAATTGTTGCATAATGCTTAAAATCTACAGCTGTAACAACTTCAACATAACCGGCTCCACTTCCTGTTGTCACAACAATAAATGCGTATTCATCATTCATAGCCATAGATTGAGGATACTGACCTAATGCGATACTATTAACTGCTGCAAAATAATTCAAAGTAACATTATCATCTTTATCAATTAAACTAATTGACCCATTTGTACTTCCTTCATTCAGTACAAAATTCCCTTTTAATTGAGGAATTTCATTATCATCACTAGAACATGATACAAATAACACACTTGCAACTAACAATCCTAATGCAAGATTCAAAAC
Organism: Labilibaculum sp.; assembly: GCA_016743925.1. GTDB lineage: Bacteria > Bacteroidota > Bacteroidia > Bacteroidales > Marinifilaceae > Labilibaculum. Next base: position 6,338 of record JADGFH010000212.1, on the reverse strand, counting down.
CTTTTTCATAGCTAATTAATTAAAAAATTACATTCACCCCAAAATAATAAGCTCTGCCAGGCATAGGGTAAAACCTAACAATTTCATATGATTCATCCAACAGATTTTCTACTCTACCGGTCAATTTAATATTTGCAAATTTGGTATTGAAACGATAGCCTCCGTTAATATCTACCAATAAATTCCCGTCTACCTGATCACCTTCCCAAGTATTGGTATTAGAACGCATAGTTCCCAACACACCAACATCCCATTTACCAAATAAATAATCGAAAGAAAATTTAACGATATGATGAGGGCGATAGGCTAACATCTTCTTGTATTTGTCACTTTTCTTTTCATTATCGTAAGCATCATTATACGCATATTTTAATGAGGTTCGCAGACTATTCCTTTTAACTTGCATAAGGTGAGTCATTTCAAGATCAACACCTTGAATTACAGTTTTACCAATGTTAATCGGTTTCCAAAGTGTTCCTGATTCTGGTTGCCATGCAATTAAATCATCATTAAGGGCCTTATATGCATTCAAATCAATAGTAATATCACCATACAATGCCTTCTGTTGAAGCATTACCAATCCTAATTCGTAATTCCATCCATTCTCTGAATTTAAATTAATATTGCCCGAATTATTCCAGTAACGTTCATTAAATGTTGGTCTTCTATAGTGAGTCGATGCCTTGCCTCTAATATCTATAACATTAGGAATAAGATGAATCAACGAACTAAAAGAATACATTTCGGGTGGATTTACCTCCGAATTCCATTCCTTTCCATAGGTGAAAATAAATGTTCCGATTAAGGGTGTATATTTGGCAGCTAAAGATAAACGTGATTCATTTTCATGGATATTACCTTGGTAATTATTGGTAATTCCTTTTAACCAATTGTATTTTCCGTTAACATCAACACTCCATTTATCGGAAAAATAATATCTCAAATTGACATCATTCAACCAACGTTTCGATTCTATCTCTGAAAATATTTTATATCCTGTATTAGTAGCACTACCTCTATCGGTATACTTCAAATAATCTAATAAATATGCAGATTTCGCTTCCAAACGAAATTTACCAATCAATTTTTTCCAGCCAACGTAAGCTTTAAAGGACGAATCTCTCTGTTTTTGAAAGCTAATAGGAGCTCCAATTCCCATCAAACCAGCAATATTCTTTTCCTTAACCTGATACCACACACCTAAATCAATATAATTTTCTTTGATTTTTAGATGTAGGTCTTGAATTGTTCCAAATGCCCTGTTCTCATTATTATTTAATCGCTCGGTTGGCGATCCAAAATCATGAAAATCGGTATACGAAAAATCATTCTTCCCATATTGAAAAAATGCTTGTCCCGAATAAGAAATCCACTTATCGGAATATTTTCCAAAGATTTTTGTTTTTGTATTTGAGTAACTACCTACTTCCGACATCAATCCCAATGAAGATTTCTTCTTCCAATCTGGATGATTAAACAACTCAATAGCTCCTCCTAAAGTACCGGATCCATACAAAGAACCGACTGCTCCGTAAACCACCTGCACCTGATCAAATGAACCAGCGTTTATTAAAGATACATCAGCAGATCCTGTAGTTAAAGAGTTAACAGGTATTCCATTCCAATTAACAGAAGTATGTGTGCCAGATGCTCCTCGCATACCAACTGTAGCAAGAGCTCCATACGCACCATTTGATGAGATATTTACTAATGATGTTTTTTGAAGAAGGCCAGACAAATCTTTCCCACTATACCTTTTTATTAGAGTAGAATCAATTAATACTTTTTTCTCTGTAGTTGAAAAATGATTTAATCTAGGTGCAACAATATCAATAGATTCAATCTGAATCGTATCTACACCAAGCTTTTGCCCAAAGCTACACAAGCTTATAAAGCTTCCTAACAACACTAATAAAAATTTCAACTTCATCTTATATCTGATAAAGAAGAAAATACAAGGATAGAACAATAGAAATAATAAATCTAATCGCCTTCCAAACATCTTCTCCGAATGTTTTGAAAATTTAAGTTTGCACTGGCAGGTCTTCTGACTTACTCAACTTTTTCGGCCTTCCCATTCCGAGGTATCGGGACAGTGGCATTGCAGTGAAAAAGCTTTTTTTGAGCTTACAGCTACGGGAACAGCTCCGGACTCTCACCGGATTCCCTTTTCATCTCCATCTGATAAAATTCAGATACACGAGAACCAATTGCGCCACAAAACTACTAAAAAAAAGACATAAGAGTCTTCTACTTGTTGATTTATTTAATTGAAAATATCTATCCATATATAATTCTACCGCTGCGTCGTATATTTATGTTCTTAAGTACTTTGAATTGTAGTGTTTATGTTGATTATCTCCTACATCAATAAAGAACATATAGCATATTCAATTGCAAAAGTTAGGCTTGCAAGCTTACAAATGATATTTTCCTTTTTATAAATAATACGTGTAAGCTTACAATTACCATTTTATTTTTAGAAAGCGTAGAAAGTAAGATTACAAACATCATTTTTTTTCCGGAAAGTATAGCTTGCTAGCTTACAATAGCTATTTCTTCTTTTAGAAGTATAGTATGTAAGAATACAAAGACTATTTTTCTTTCTGATAATGTGCTTTGTAAGTTTGCAATAACCATTTTGTTTTTGAAAAGTAATGTTTGTAAGCTTGCAAAGTATACTTTCGATAAGAACATTCGTAATTGGAGGTAATAAAAAGAGGAGTATTAATGAATAATACCCCTCTGTACGCTAAAAATTAACAAGTTATTCTTTAGAATTTATAAGCGAATTTACCAGTTATTGATCTTCCAGGCATATTGTAACCATCTTTCTCAGTATAATTTTCATCTAACAAGTTAGCTACTGAAAAACCCAAAGTAAATTTTTCTTTGAAAGTATAGCTTGCAGAATAGTCAAAGATCATTGAAACTGGATGACGAAGAACTTTTTCTGTAAGCTCTGTTCGTACTGGATAATAAGTATACCAATTATCTTCATATCTATGTCCAATATAACGCGCATTTAAACGAGTAGAAAATCCATTTAAATTATCGAATTCGATACCAAAATTCGCATTATTATCGCGGACATATCTCATTTGACCTTCTATATTTTTATAAGTTCCATCGGTTTGTTTTTTTCGCTGTGTTACCGTTGCATCAATTAAATGAGTATAATTAGCATACAGTTTTAAGGAATAGTTATAATCAGTTAAAGATCCAAAATCATATGATGCTTCTATTTCAATACCATCCATATCAGCAAAATTTGCATTCTTAAATGTTTTATATTCATCTCCATTGTAAGCAATACCATCTGGATCTACAGAATACTTCACAATCATATTTTTGTGGTGCGTTTTAAAATAAGTAAAATCGAAATTAAAACCTTTTCCATAATTCTTGTATTCAAAACCAACATCAAAAGTATTACTTTGTTCATTTTTCAGATTTGGATTTCCCTTGGTCATTCCATAAGCACTTGTATATAAACCTGCTTTTTGGAAGGCATCTGGAGCATAAAATGCATTTCCCCAACTTGAATGAACTGCTAATCCTTCTAGAAGTTCATATTTTACACCTACATTTTGTGTAAATACATTATATTCTTCTGAACTAGCTTCATTTCCTAATAAATTGTCTGCTTCCAGTTTCAGTTTTACCAAATCATACCTTGCTCCAATCGCAATGTTCAATTTATCATCTAAAGTTTTTGTATTGATTTGTGCAAATACACCTGTTGATACATTTTTATATTTTGGTGTAGATGGTGCTATCACATCACCCGAAGTATTCCATTTGTTACTTTCAAACACATCGGTTTTATTATCGATACCAAAAGCAAAGGAATGATCGCCTACTTTAAACGCATCCTGAAGAATAAAGCCATAATTTTTATGAATACTTTCTGTATCTCCATACTTAGAATTGAACGAAGTTGATTCCTCTCTGCTATGAAAAGGAGATAAGCTTAAATTATGATTTCCTATCTTCCCAAGTACATCTGCACTTGTTGTGTATTTATTCATATCCTTCGAATTCATACCATATACATGCCAAAAAGAACCTGGAGTTTCAACATTATTTGCAATAAATACTGACTGATTTACATTAATCTTCCAATTCTCATCCAAAATAAATCCTAAACGTGCACTTGCATTCTGTCTTTCAAATTGTGAATGCTCCATTCTCTCACCGTAAGTAGTCGGATCCAATATGGTTTCGGCATCGCTTTTTCCAAAGAAATTCTTCTTTCCAATTTTATAATCTTTTCCTTGCTTTTGGTAATTGTAACTCACATCAAAATCCATCGATTCGGACAAGGCACCACCAACACTTAAGCTACCCGTGTATTTTTCGAAACTACCATAAGAAACACTAGCCGTTCCAGTAATATCTTGTGTGCTTTCTTTCGTAACAATATTAATTACACCAGCCATAGCAGAAGAACCATATTGAGCAGAAAAAGGGCCTTTTAAAATTTCAACCCGCTCTACATTCGATTGGTCTATTGTGGCAATGTTTGTGGTTCCCGCTGGTCTGCCATCAATCAAAATTACATTGTATTTGTTTGATGTAGATGGAGCGAAACCTCTCATGCTAATTGCTGAAGAAATCCCTGGGTATTGAATTATATCAACACCAGATGTCTTCTTTAATAACTCTCCCATATCAACTGCAGGAGTTGCCTCAATCATTCTTCGTGTTACCACCTCTACCTTTTGCGGAAGATCTTTCATTTTGGCATTTACACGTGATGCGTTAATTGTTACCTCTGATAAATCGAGGTGTTTCACAACCTTTTTATCGTCGGTTGGATTTGGAACTTCATCGGCTTTTACTGCAGAATTCAATAATGATAGCAATGCAAAAGCCGTTAAAAATATTCTTTTCATGTCTTTAAGAATAAAATGAAAATAAGTTTAACTAATGCAATGCAGACAGGGAGCTAAAAGAAAATTTCACAACATGACATTGAGATCCAGTTATGGCAGATCAATCCCAATTATCTATGATGATAAAGTTTTCGTTCACTTGCTCTTTTTCCCGAAAGCAATGACTTGTATTGATTGCAAAGGCAGGTCTTCTGACTTGTTCTACTTTTTGAGGCCTTCCCATTCCATAATCGGAACAGTGGCATAGGTCTTTCAAAAAGCTTTTTTAGAACTTACAGCTACGGGTATAGTCTCGGATTCTCACCGAATTCCCTTTTCATTTCATTCTCGTATGTGAGAAATGAAATACCAAATGCGATGCAAATGTATTAAAAAATTAAGTTTACAAATAAGATATTGAAGATTTTCTTTCCATTATTTACAACATAAGAACACGCTACATGTTAAAAACATTTACTCATAGCGTATTAACTTATTCAAAAAGTAAGTACTGTCCTGCGGATAAATGTCAGGATGAAGAATTTTAATAAAATCTTTAAGAACAAGATCTGGGTTTACACTTCCTCTTTCCCACCAATCGCTTCCTCCATTTACATTTGTTCGCTTATATATGTTGTAAATATTTTTATTCTTAAAGGCATCAAATTGAGTGAATACCTCACCCCCATTCTCAATATCATTCAGGCTTTTACACATTCCTGGATAAATCCAAACAGCTGCATTATTGCATTGATCCAAAACCGATTCTACACTCATGGGAATGTTTCCTCTTGTTTTATCATCCATAAGAAAATAATTGGCACCAGCATCTCTCAAATAACTCACCATGTAGTTTTGACCACCCGGAACATACCAAGTTCCCTTGTAACTCCAACCCAACAATACATTTGGCTTATTCTTACATTTTTTAGCTTTAATTTTAAGCTGATTGTAATTTATTTCCATCTGATGAAATAAAGAATCCGCCTGTTCTTCCTTGTTAAAAAAAGCAGCGGTAAATTTCATCCATTCTGCTCGAGCCAAAGGTGTAGATTCCATCCAATTAACCGAATAAGCCAATTTTAAACCAATTTGTTCCAATTGCGTCTCTCCGGATTTAACCTCGTTATAAGCAGACAGAATAATTAAATCTGGATCTAAATCAACAATGGTTTCAATATCTATGTTTTTATTGTGGGCACCACCCAAATTTTTTATTTGTGCCGTTTTTACTTTGTCAGATAACTTTTTATTAAATACTTTGCTTGCTCTGGTCATTCCAATTACGTTATTCTCCAAACCTAATTTCACAATAGGACCAACATGAGTGTTTGAAAAAAGAGCGACCGTTTTAACAGGAACAAAAACGACAATATGACTATCCCTAATTGTTGCGGGAATACTATCTCCTCTTGGAACAAGTGCATATTTCCTCAATACCAAATCATTTTTCCAAGGATT
>JADGFH010000992.1 GCA_016743925.1 Labilibaculum sp. | reverse complement strand
CGGCTATCATAAGAGAAATGCCCATTACGCCACCATCTATAAAAAGATTTGGCAATAAAAATCCTTTTAATCCAAAGCCTGCTGATAGCACTCCTAATACAATAAAAATAAAATCGTGAATGATATGGCTTATCTCAACAGTTGCATTTTTCACTTTTTCATCTACTTGGTGAATAGGTGTTTTTTTCTTTTTTACCTGATATTTTATCGTCTCAATTATTATTTGTTGTAAGAATGGGTACATGTTTTAAACCTTTTTAGGAATGACTCATAATGTTTCTTATAGGTGTAATTGCCATAATGTCTTATTCAATTAGGCGTTTTTGCTATGTTGCCGATCCATTGTTTTGGATATAAGCATACCTAATCATTTTGTTGGGGCTTTTCTTCTAATTTATTAGATAGAAGATAGTTAATATATGAAAAATCATTGTTAGAACCTGATCTAATATGTTCTTATTTATAGAGATTATAAAAAAGTGTTTGTAAAAAAGCGAACATTTCAACTCTGCTGAAATTTATACCTGAATTGCCTCTTTCTATTTGATCTGATTTTGTGTTTACTTAAAAGTTTGCAGGCTTAGTTGTTATTACAAGAAAAGAGGAAAACATTACATTTTCCTCTTTCTGTATTATATTGATTTTTGAACGAGTAAATAACATCTCATTTATGTATTCACTCAAAGCTCATACTCTCGTTTAATTCGCATCAACCAATTCATCAAATCCTTTCTTCTTGAATTCTCGTTCGTTTGTTGATAATGCTTTCGCTGCTGTAATAACAGGGAAATTGCCAGTAACAATATAATCTAAGGCAGCTTTGAAGTTGGTTTCATTAATATCCCCAAAATCATAAGTAAGATCATCAGACATTTCCAGATCAACGGGAATACCTTCAAAGTATTCGCCTTCATCATCAGCATTGGTAATTTTAAAACTAATAGGAACGATAGCTAGATTTAATGATTCATCCTCAAAAACATACATGCCAACGGGTTTCCCATGAGTGGTACTTCCAATCAAAATAACGTCATCTAAGTAGGGTTCTAGGCCATTTATTACCATTTCACTTGCCGATGCAGTTCCTGATGTTGTAATTATAAATACTCGATTAAATGCGTAAGCGGCAGCTTGTTCTTGGAATGCTTCGGTAAAATCTTCACTCATTTTTGATTCGTTGTGAAAAACTTTAGAATAAATATCTCCAGTAAAGGCATTTCCCGTTATTAGCGATGATAGTTGGTTTGAGATAGCGGTACTTCCACCACCATTGTATCTAAGATCCAAAACCAATTCCTCTGCATTTTGTTCTTTAAAATAGGTGAAGGCTTCATTTAATTCCTCTTCCGATTTTTGCAAAAAGCTGTCAAATGCTAAATAAGCAACTTTTATTCCTTGGTAATCAATCACTTCTCTTTTTAGTACACTGTTTTGATTTAGTGTGATTTGATTAGCTGAGATTTCTTTTTGTTCTCCTAAATTATTCTCAAATATGAATTTTCCTGATGACTTATCTAATTCATCTAAAACTTGATTGTCACTTAGACTTGATACTTTTATGTCGTTAATATTTACCATTTTCCATCCGCGAGTAATTCCTTCTGCAGCAAGAGGTGATTCATCAAAGATAAGTTTAACCCTTAAATCATCATTACTATCATATTTAAAGCCAAGTCCGTATCCAGTATAAGTTCCATTTTCTAAATAGGCTAATAACTGATCGCGGTTAGCGATATAACTCCAGCGATCTTGAGAGGCTAATAAGTCTTCAAAATAAGTGTTCGCAGAATTGTAATTCGATGATTTAATTGCTGGTAATTCATCATTCCAAAAATACCATTCTTCCATAACTTCATTAATCGCATCAAATTCATTTTTTTTATGATTTGAGTCATCCTTGTCGCAAGATGTGTATGCCAATGAGGAAATAAAAATTGCTGCTAATAAAAATAGATTAGAGAAAGAGGTTTTCATATGATGATAATTTAAGTGTTCGAATTAATGATTATACCAAATAAGTGTATTTTTTAGTAACAAAAATTATACCTAATAGTTGTTTAACGGATGAAAATGTCATCTATTGTTCAATTTTTCTTAATCTGATATCTTTAATGAATCTAAATAGCAT
>JADGFH010000991.1 GCA_016743925.1 Labilibaculum sp. | reverse complement strand
AGCAAAAGACTTAACAGCTTATGAGTAAAAAAAAAAAAAAAAAAACAGATTGCCTTGTAGAACAAGGCCCTGAACATGGTCAGGATCCGCCGCAAATAATTTTTCTAAGTTCTTTTTAGCCAAATCAGGTTTAGAAAGACTAGCCTGCAATTGAGCTTTGGCGAACAGCACTGTCGTATTTTTAGCATCAAGCTCAGAAGCCTCAAACAGTAACGTTTGCGCTCCATCTGCTTTCCCATGAAAAATTTTAACTTGTGCTTCTAAGGCAAGCCCTTCAGCAACAAAAGCAGAAGACCATCCATCTTTTACAGATAAGACATTTTGTAATTTTTCAAATTTCCGAAATTGAAGAAGAACTTTCGCAAGAGCAATGCTGATTTCAGGGTTCTCAGGCTCCAACAGATAAGCATCGCTAATCTCTTTCTCGGCAGCAGGTAAATTGCCCAAACTCAAATAAATATTACCTAAAGCAAACCTAGCATTCGCATCACTTGGATTGTCTTGAAGAACGTTTTTCAAAGTAATCACGGCACTACGCGCCTTACCTTGTTGTAAATACTCGTTCACATTTTGCATATACTCAGGCTCAACACTTGCCATTGCAAAATGAGAAACCGGTAACGTAAGAAAGCCACATAAAAGCAATGAGGTGATTGCTTTGCGCTTGAACTGGATAACCGGCTTATTGTCATTCATCTTCAAAATCCATCTCCTAAATCACTACAATGTACTGACTATTGATATACATTATGTGTTTTTATATTACGCATGCAAAAGAGCTAATCTTTTTGCATCACCAGATGCACATAGATGCGAGCTATCATAACACTGGAGTGATCAATTTTCGCTACCTGATAGCTTCTTATACCCCACTGGCACTTCCACACACTAAGTGACAATCCTACTCTTATAAGCTGCTGATCAATTAGTGCATAATACTTGAGGTTATATAAATAAGGGCTTAACCGATTCTGACAATACACAATAGGTGCATAAAAAACCTAGTTTGCATCGAGAATTTTCTTAATACGACTGTACATGATTTTTTGCAAAGGATTACGATTACCAAAAGGACGCCAGCTTTTCTTTAGCTTATTTAGATAAGCATCAAAGTGCAGACCTCTTGGTGCAGACACAATATCCCCCCGACCCAATAGCAACTTAAGAACTTGCGTGCAGGCAACTCCAGCGCTAATTTCTATACCCATTGCGGTGGAGGGAACCTTTGCATTCAGAAAGTTAACAGAGGATCTATCAACAAGATATTTTCTCTGCAAAACTGTTGGAGAAACCCCCATGATGAAATAAATAATCTGATCCTCAAAACTCAAACCATCTAAGGCAAAATACTCTTCAAAACTCATTCTACCAGGTAAAAAAATTAAAAACGCAGTTCCCATTCCCATAGGAGCCGCTGTTATTGCTGGTATACCTAGTTCATAACATCGAGCAAAAACTTGTCGCCGAATATCTAAGGCAAAAATATCTAAACTATCGACATAAACGTCAACCCCCTTCAAAAAGTCGTCCAAGTTCTCCCGGGTAATACCTTTAGCAAACAATTTAACATCAAGATCAGGATTGATATCAAGAACCGCTTCACGCATCACAGAAGCTTTCGGATGCCCAACAGATTCTAAGGTAGCGCCGTATTGCCTATTAAAATTGGGGTAGTCGAAGTCATCTAGGTCAGCAATAGTAAAAGAGCCTATACCTAGTCGTGTCAGTGTAATTAAATGACTACCACCAACTCCACCCAACCCTCCAATTGCAACCCGCTTACTTTTTAGTTGCAACTGCTCCTCCTTGGTAACCCATCCTATATTTCTAGAAAAGGCTTGAGAATAATCAAACATAGTAAGCTCCTTTTAAAAATAGATTTTAGGTTGTTTCTTTCAAAAAGCTAATACAAGCCTGACACATAGTTGCTACGATATTACCCAACCACTAAAGCTCTGAATCACTTTACAGACGCTCTCCTTATTTGTATAAATTACTTTCAAGTACAAACTGCTGCCACACTAAGAAACATAGTGACTAACTAAAACCCACCTTAACCAATAATATAAACAAACACTTTCAATCACTTAAGAAAGAAAAAACAAATATCACATACTGCTTTTTTTTTA
>JADGFH010000211.1 GCA_016743925.1 Labilibaculum sp. | reverse complement strand
GTGCCGTAGAATGTGGTTAGTATTTAATTTAAAAGAATTTGAAATTATCATGGAGCTAAAAAAAATTGTTGGATTTGTGTTGTTGGGCTTAGCTATTATTACTTTCTTCCTTTATCTCTCTTTACCTTTTATTCTTTCCGGATCTAGTAAGGTGATTTTGTTTACCGCATCAGTTTACGTTTTAAACAAAGTTTTTTTTTATTCGTCTATTTATATCTTGGGAAAACAATTTATTTCTAAAATAAGCAAGTACCTGCCAAATTGGATTGAAAAACCGTTATTAAGAATCTTAAAAATTCAACCCATTTTAGAGAATAATCAAACCGGTAATCTTCCTAAATTTATCAATGAACATAATTAAATGAGTATTTTCCTCCCATTTCTAAATCAGACTTTATCCTCTCATTTCTATAAAGTCCTGAATATCACGCAAACCTTTGCAATGATTTTTATCATGTTTTTTTCGCTTTTCAAACGTTTTCGCTCATCAGCTTAACAATAATACTTGCAGGTCTTATTTTTTTTCCTTTATATTTGTAACAACGGATTAGACAAGCAAAAAAATTATCACCTCTATTTCATGGGTGTTTCTTATGGGACAACGACAATCGGATTCTTAATTGTGTCGTTACGATTTATATAGAACTGGGGATTTCTATACATTTCATTATGTCCTTATTCAAAAGACAAAATCACTTCTGACTTCGCACTAAAAATTGCCTATGCGAAACCTTAGACCAAAACAACAGGGTCTTTATGACCCTGCGAACGAACATGACAATTGTGGAATTGGCTTTGTAGCCAACATTAAAGGAAAGAAATCTTTCGAGATAATTACTCGCGGACTGGAGGTTCTATGCAATATGGAGCACAGAGGAGCTCGTGGTGCAGATAATGTAAGTGGAGACGGAGCTGGTATTCTTATGCAGTTGCCTCATAATTTCTACAAAAAAATTGGAATTAAATTACCCTTACCAGGAAAATATGGTACTGGTTTAATTTTCTTACCAACAGACGAAACCGAAGAAAAATTCTGTATTGAAGTATTGATTCAAATACTTGAAGAAGAAGGATTGGAATTTCTTCAATTACGTGACGTGCCTACTGACACCAGCGCAATTGGGGAAATTGCAAGACAATCTGAACCTGTAATTAAGCAAATATTTGTTGGGGGTAATTACGAACAGGATGATTTGGAGAGAAGACTCTATTTGGCAAGAAAACAAGCTGAAAGCTATATTCGCGCAACGAAAATGAAAGAAAAAGAGATGTTTTATCTCCCTAGTCTTTCTTCTAAAGTTCTTGTGTACAAGGGTATGTTTGCCAGCGATCAATTGGGAAAATATTACGGAGACTTACAAGATTCTCGTATGGAAAGTGCCATCGCAATGGTACACTCCCGCTTTAGTACAAACACATTTCCTTCTTGGGATTTAGCACAACCTTTTCGAATTGTTGCTCATAATGGTGAAATTAATACTATTAAGGGTAATCGATTGTGGATGCAAGCCCGTGAGTCTTTGCTAAAATCAGAGATGTACGGAGATGATATCAAGAAATTATTTCCAGTTGTAGAGCCAAATAAAAGTGATTCAGCATCTTTCGATAATGTACTGGAATTCTTATTTTTAACTGGAAGAAGTCTACCACATGCATTAAGTATGATGGTTCCTGAATCTTGGAATGAAAAGAATCCAATTCCTGATAGTTTAAAAGCATTTTACGAATATCACTCTACCTTTATGGAGCCTTGGGATGGTCCTGCTTCATTAGTTTTTTCTGATGGAAGATACATTGGAGGTACACTAGATAGAAATGGGCTTAGACCATCTCGTTATGTAATTACACAGGACGATATGATCGTGATGGGTTCTGAAGTTGGAATTCAACAATTTAGGCCTGAGGAAATTAAAGAAAAAGGAAGACTTAAGCCAGGTAAATTACTTTTAGTAGACACTCAATTAGGAATTATTATTCCAGATCAAGAGGTAAAATCTCAGCTTACCTATCGTAATCCTTATCAAAATTGGCTGAAAGAGAACCGTTTAGATTTGAAGGCAATTCCTGTTGAAAAACGTGTTGCTTCAGATATTGGAGATCATTTCGATACTTGCCAAAAAACTTTTAATTACTGTAAAGAAGATTTTGATAGTATTATTTTACCAATGGCTACGGGCGGACAAGAACCAGTTGGATCCATGGGGAATGATGCGCCAATACCTGTATTGTCGCCAAAACCTCAATTGTTTTTCAACTATTTCAGACAATTATTTGCTCAGGTAACGAATCCTCCAATTGATTCGATAAGGGAAAATTTAGTGATGGATTTGACCAATTACATTGGTGCAGTTCAAAAGAACTTATTAGATGAAACACCTCAACATTGTAAGTTGATTCGTTTTAAAAGTCCATTGATTACAAATACAGATCTTGGTAAGATCAAAAAATTAAAGCACGAAGAATTTAGACACAAATCCATTGATATACTATTTGAGGCGTCTAAAAATGGTCAAGGTCTTGAAGAATCTTTGGATAATATCTGCGAATTAGCGGAGAAAGCTGTTGATGAGCAAAAAAATTACATCATTTTAACTGATAGGAATGTATCCAAATCAATGGCTCCAATTCCTGTATTGTTAGCTACTGCTGCTGTTCATCATCATCTAATTAAGAAAAGGAAAAGAATGCAAATCGGACTTGTTGTAGAAACAGGTGAAGCCCGAGAAGTAAATCATTTTGCCTTATTAATTGCATATGGTGCTAGTGTTATCAATCCGTATATGAGTTATGCTGTAATTGATAAGTTAGTGAAAGATGGACGAATTAGCTTAGAGTATAAAACGGCTCGTAAAAACTACATTAAAGCTGTTGATAAAGGGTTACTTAAGGTAATGTCAAAAATGGGAATTTCTACCATTGGAAGTTATCTTGGAGCGCAAATATACGAAGGTCTAGGCGTTAGCAAAGAGGTGATTGATAAATATTTTACGGGTACAGTTTCGAGAATAGAAGGAATTGGCTTAAAAGAAATATCGGAGGAAGTTCTATGTCACCATACAAAAGCTTATTCAGAAGAAAATCCGTTTGACAATCAGGATCTTTTAAATAATAATGGAACCATTCATTACCGGAAAAATGGAGAACGACATAGTTGGAATCCTGAATCAATTGGTTTGTTGCAATGGTCAACCAGAACAAATAACTATGCCAAATTTAAAGAGTATAGTGCTATTGTAAATAAAGAAACAGAAACACCTACGTTCTTGAGAGGATTCTTCGATTATAAAAAGAACCCAATTGACATTAGTGAAGTCGAGCCTGTTGAAAATATCATTAAGCGATTTTGTACTGGTGCCATGTCTTATGGTTCTATTTCCAAAGAAGCTCATGAAGCTTTAGCTATTGCCATGAACAAAATTGGCGGACGAAGTAATACAGGAGAAGGTGGTGAAAGTGCTAAACGTTTTCATTCAAGTGCAAGAAGTTCAATTAAGCAAATTGCTTCGGGTAGATTTGGTGTGAACACAGAGTATTTGGTTAATGCTGATGAGTTACAGATAAAAGTAGCGCAAGGAGCTAAACCAGGAGAAGGTGGTCAGTTACCAGGATTTAAGGTTGATAAGATTATTGCTAAGTTGAGAAATTCAACTCCGGGTATTACTTTGATATCTCCTCCTCCACATCATGACATCTATTCGATTGAAGATTTAGCTCAATTGATTTACGATTTAAAAAATGTAAATCCAACGGCTTGTGTTAGTGTAAAACTAGTATCTGAAAATGGTGTAGGTACCGTAGCTGCTGGTGTAGCTAAGGCAAATGCTGACCTTATTGTAATTGCTGGTAGCGAAGGCGGAACTGGAGCCAGTCCTCTAGGTTCTATTAAACATACCGGACTACCTGTTGAGCTTGGCTTAGCCGAGGCTCAACAAACGCTTGTAATGAATGATCTACGTGGTAGAGTTAAATTACAAACCGATGGACAGTTAAAAACAGGTAAGGACATTGTTTCTATGGCTTTATTAGGTGCTGAAGAGTTTGGTTTTGCTACTAGTGCCTTGGTTGTATTAGGTTGTGTAATGATGCGAAAGTGTCACTTAAACACTTGTCCTGTTGGTATCGCAACTCAAAATAAAGAGTTAAGAGAAAAATTCCTTGGACGTTCAGAATGGTTGGTCAACTATTTCACTTTCCTAGGAGAAGAATGTCGTGAATTAATGGCGGAACTGGGAATCCGTAAGTTTGATGATTTGGTTGGACGTTCTGATTTAATAGAAAAGAAACCAAACATTACTAATTGGAAAGCTAAGACAGTTAATATTGACAGTTTGATTCATCTTCCAAAAACAGAGGGGCATACAATTTCCGGTGCAAATTCTACAATTAAATCAATTGGAACAGTTTTGGACCATGAATTAATTAAACTGTCTGAAAAGGCTCTTCATGATGGAGAAAAAGTTTGGATTGATAAAAAGATAACAAACATTGATAGAACTACAGGTGCAATGTTGTCTGGTAAGGTAGCACTTCTTAAACCTAAACGAGTTCTTGAAGACGATACAATTCACTGTCGCTTTAGAGGTTCGGCTGGTCAAAGTTTTGGTGCATTCCTTGAAAAGGGAATTACCTTCCGCTTAGAAGGTGACTCTAATGATTATTTTGGAAAAGGTTTATCTGGAGGGAAAATAGTTGTTTATCCATCTACGAAGAGCAAGTTTAAGCCTGAAGAACAAATCGTTATTGGAAATACGGCCCTTTATGGTGCAACTAGTGGATCTGCTTTTATTAGAGGTATGGCCGGAGAACGTTTTTGTGTTCGTAACTCAGGTTCAGTTGCAGTAGTTGAAGGTGTTGGCGACCACGGTTGCGAGTACATGACAGGAGGCCGAGTTGTGATTTTAGGTGCAACTGGAAGAAACTTTGCTGCTGGTATGAGCGGAGGTATAGCATATGTTCTTAACATGGAAGACCGATTGGATTATTTCTGTAACAAGAGTTTAGTTTCTCTTGAACCTGTAGAACATTTACAGGATGTTCACGAGCTTCAAGGAATGATTCACGAACATTTACTATTAACTCAAAGTAGTGTTGCCTCGAAAATATTAACTCATTGGGAAGAATACCTTCCACATTTTGTAAAAGTAATCCCATATGAGTACAAAAAAGTTCTTGAGGAGAAAAAACTGAAGAAGATTCGTAAAAAGCTTAAGCAAGCGCAATCTCAAACAGAAGTACACGAATAAATCAATAAACAGTGATCAATTATCAGTTTGCAGTACAAATTTATTGCAAACTGATAACTGTTGACTGATAACTGTAAATTGAAAGATTATGGGAAATCCGAAAGGTTTTTTAGAAATAAAAAGAAAAGAAGCCGGATATCGTCCGGTAAGAGATAGAGTTGGTGATTTTGGAGAAGTAGAACAAACTTTAAATTTAGAAGATAGAATCGATCAGGCCGCACGCTGTATGGACTGTGGTATTCCTTTCTGTCATTGGGCCTGCCCTACTGCAAGTAAAATTCCGGAATGGCAAGATGCTATTTATCGTGAAAACTGGGAAGAAGCTAGTCAAATTTTACATTCGACTAATAGTTTTCCTGAATTTACTGGTCGTGTTTGTCCAGCTCCGTGCGAAAAATCATGTGTACTTTCATTACACAATTCACCAGTAACAATACGCGAAAACGAAGCATCTGTTATCGAGAAAGCTTTTGATTATGGCTATATAAAGGCGAAACCACCCAAAAAGCGAACTGATAAAAAAATAGCTGTAATTGGTTCTGGACCTGCAGGTTTATCCGTTGCTGATCTTTTGAATAAAGCTGGTCACAAGGTGACCGTTTTTGAAAAAGACGATGCTATTGGTGGTTTATTACGCTATGGTATTCCTGATTTTAAATTAGATAAAGGAGTAATAGATCGGCGTTTAGAAATATTTATTGAAGAAGGGATTGAATTCAAAACAAAGCAAGATGTTGGTGGAAATGTTTCTTTTAAGGAGCTTGAAGCAGAATATGATGCTATTTGTTTGGCAATTGGAGCTATGAAACCTCGCGATTTAAATATTAAAGGTCGCGAATTGGAAGGTGTTCATTTTGCAATGGATTTTCTTAAACAACAAAATAAAGTCATTCGAGGAGACGAATTTACAAAACAAGAAAGAATCTCAGCAAAAGGCAAAAATGTTGTTGTTATTGGTGGTGGTGACACTGGATCCGATTGTGTTGGTACATCAATTAGACAAAAGGCAAAATCAGTTTTGCAAATTGAATTAATGCCAAAGCCGCCAGAAGAAAGAAAAGAAACAAATCCTTGGCCTTACTGGCCAGATACTTTACGAACTTCTAGTTCACATTTGGAAGGATGTGAAAGAAGATGGTCATTAAGCTCTAAACAAATAAATGGTGAAGGTGGTGTTGTTAACAAACTTACCATTTGTCAAATTGAATGGACAAAAGATGAGAAAGGTAAGTTCCAAATGAATGAAGTTCCTGGATCAGAAGAAACGATTGATGCTGATTTAATATTATTAGCCATGGGCTTTGTTCATCCAATACATGAAGGTTTAGTGAAAGAATTGGACCTAAATTTGGATGCTAGAGGTAATATAAAAACCGATACAAAAGGTCAAACTTCTAATTCAAAAATCTTTTGCTCTGGCGATGCTACCTCAGGTGCTAGTTTGGTTGTTCGTGCATTAGATCACGGGCGCAAAACGGCTCTGGCTATTCATCAATATTTAGGAGCATAAAATTAAAAGCAATAAGGAAACACTAAACATAGGCAGTTAAGTGGTAAGAACCGATAGTTTAATCTCGACAAAGATAACTATCGGTTCTTTGTATATAAACAAATAAGGAATGTTCATTATGAACATTCCTTATCTTGCTCTCAACAAAATCTAATTCACTTTCGTAATTTACAACCACACAAATTACGTTTACCTTATAGATTTCATTTGTATTAAAGTTGATTAAACCTTTAATAAAATCAACCTCAATTTGTAATTAGCTGTCCTTAGAATGCTAAAGACAGCTAAATATTTTAATTATGGAGTAACTACATTGTACTGATCAACAGTAGCACTATTCCCATTACCATCTTGCATTACAACACTTGCATGTCCTAATCCGTCTTGATATACCTCAGCTGTGTTATTAGAACCATCTTGTAATACTCCAGAATAATTATAATCACCTACTTGAGTTATAATAGCGTTATTATTATCTCCATTTAACTGGTATATTTCAGAATAGTTATACTCACCATCTTGATCTACATCAGCGATAGAATTTGTTACATCTTGTTGTAAAATACCTGAATAGTTCATGTATCCAACTTGATTTACTGTAGCAAGGTTGGCTTCACCACCTACTTGGTATGTTTCAGCATAATTCATGTTACCTTCCTGATTAACAAAAATCTCATTGCCTTTTCCTTCAACCTGCTTTGTATAAGCATAATTCCCATTGCCTGTTTGAAGAACTGTTGCTAGATTACCTTTTCCTTTGAATTGCTCCATCAACACATCATTTCCGATACCATCTTGCATGGCAAATATCTCATTATTAGCCCCCCCTTTTTGTAATGAATTTGCATTATTTACCTCACCAAATTGTATTAACTGAGCGATATTTGATTCGCCACCCTTTTGTTTTGCATGTGCAGAGTTACCATATCCAATTTGTACAATTCCTGCGTCGTTATTTGTACCATTCTTCTGACAAATTTTAGCCCAGTTCCAATCGCCTAGTTGACCAACATAAGCTCTATTAAATTGTCCGCCTTTTTGGTTTACTGTTGCAGTATTGTAATTTTCGTACTGCTCTATTCTAATATCATTTAAGAAACCACCAATTTGGTTTGTAAAAGCCCAATTAGCAACATCTTCTTGTGTTATGAAAACAGAATTTGCGATTCCATTAACCTGATATACCTCGGCTAAATTACGCGCCCCTGTTTGAATAACACCTGCCCAATTACTATCATTACCATATTGGCGTATACTTGCTTTATTTGCAAATCCATCTTGAATAATACCAGCAAAATCACGATATCCATTAGCTTGATCAACATTTGCCCAATTAAAATCACCATCTTGCTCAATTAATGCATTTGACCAAAAATTATTAATCTGACTAACGTATGATTTATTAAACCAACCATCTTGAATTACATTTGCAATATCCCAAACACTTGATTGGTCTACATACGACTTATTAAAGAATCCATACTGTGCAACATAAGCTTCAACCCAAGTACTAAATGTTTGATTAATTTGTGAATAGTTAATCCCCGACTGATATACGTCAGCAATATTATCAACACCCCAAAATTGAAAAATCTCAGATGTATTGAAACCAAACTGCTCAACAGTTGCGTGATTATAGTCAGTCCACAATTGAGTAATACTAGAATAGTTTGCCATAGTTTGAGTTACATCCGCACTATTATGATTACCCCACTGAAAAATAGTAGAATAATTAGATCCAGCTTGATTAACCATGGCAGTATTAAAATTCCCCCATTGTGCTAAATAAGACATATTATAATCACCTGTTTGAGTAACATCAGCAATATTGTTATCTCCCCACTGCTCTAGTTCACTCATGTTCCAAAATCCTGTTTGTAAAACTGTTGCCGTATTATCGTCACCAGTTTGATCAACCATGGATTGGTTATCCTGAGCCATTGAGACTCCTGCAGTAAATAATACTGCCATCAGAATTAACATTAGTTTTTTCATCGTTGAATTTTTTAGGTTTAAATGAATATTTGAATGAAGATTTTAAAAGTGAATACATATGGTTGTGGTTTAAGACACTTTCTCTTCATTCGGTTTTTAATTATTATTTTCTGATCATACAATTTTGATT
>JADGFH010000210.1 GCA_016743925.1 Labilibaculum sp. | reverse complement strand
ACGGAGCAGTGAAGGACTGAACGTTAGATTGTCTTAAATTCAATAAGGAAGCTCTCATTTATTTGAGTCTAGCCTTATTTTAAAATCAGACAAAGGAGTTGTTGGTGTAAAGAGCGATGATACTGATATCTAACGAACCGCCGTATACGAGACCCGCTTGGTTTATGCTGAGCTTGCGAAGGATCTGGTGGTGTGAGAGGTGCATCCCGACTATTTTAGTCGGGACCATCTACTCGATTAGCTTTTTGTGCTTTATTCTATGTGCTTTTTTTGGCTGTTTCAATTTGCTATCACAAGTTATTATTTCTTTCTAACCTATGATATATTTCGATTTTGGTAAATACGAAATTGCTTTAGTTACGCCATACGATACAACAAAGACAATTATTGCTACAAGTACTTCTTCAATTCCCGGGCTCAGGTTCCATGTTGGAATTAGTTTTGCGCCAATCCATAAATAGAGGATGTAGTGAACCAGAAATAGACCAAAACTCAGCATTGATAGTTCATTCATAACCTTTTGAATTATCCTTGGTAATTTCAATTTTTGGAAGAACATAAACACCCCCGCGGTCATCATTGCCACATTTATAGTCAGATATCCAATCAAGGTTTCAATAATTACCCATCCTTCATCATTTACCTCAGCAACTTTTTGGGAATTTAAACGTCCGATATCGTACCATAAACCATTGTAAGTTATAATATAACCCACCACAAATAGTAGTGCTCCAATTAGACATGATTTACGTGCAGATAATGTGTTGTAGCGATGTAAAAATATACCAAGTAGTATGTACCCCAAATAACCGCTAAAATATATTAGCATGCCTTGCTTGTTCCAGGTACATTCACCATGAATTTCAGGAAACCACATTCGGATATATGGAAATAAAAGAGTAATTCCCCATATGGATAAAAACCATAGCATATCTTTTTTTGATGCATTTTTAACCCAGGGTGAAATAATTGGCATAAATAAATAGAGCCCTAAAATGCTGTAAATAAACCAAAAATGAATATTGCTTGCCGTAAAGTTTATAGGTATCATCATCAGGTTGTAGACGTAAATATTCATTTTGCCAGTAAATGCATTGGCTGGTCCTCCAAAAACCGTTTCTGAAGGTAAGGGGAAAAATACATATAGAACAGACCAAACTAATATTGGAATAACAATACGAGTAAACCTACGCTTAAGAAATGTGCTTGAATCCATCTTTAATGGCAATAACAATGTGCCTGAAAGTAAAATAAACAGTGGTACACATGGCCTTGTTAGCGTTATAAGTTGACTCCATGCTAAGCCGAATCCTCCTGAGGCGCTTTCTGCGTAATAGTCTCCAACATGACAGAGGACAACTAAAAAACAGGCAACGACACGTAGGGTGTCTAAATAATCAATTCTCTCTTTTTTAATACTATTCATTTTTATGTTTTTTCTTATTCGTACAATTTGTTACCACGTCATTGTTATCTGAGTCATGCCTATTACAGCATGAAAGCTAACTAATTACTAATATTAAAGTCAATTTGGAAGCTCTAAAACAACTCAATACACTTCCGAATGGCGAAATAACTCCATTTTAGAGAACAAAAAAGCCTCACTTACTAAAGTGAGGCTTTCCAATATTGTAAGTGTAAAACTTATGCGTTAGTTGGAGCAACAAAAGTTCTTGCTTTGAACTCTTTGTCCATCATGTATAAACCATGACCTTCTCCTTTGAACATTTTCAATTGATCTATAATCTCGTTTACGCCAGCTTCTTCTTCAACCTGCTCGTCAACAAACCATTGTAAAAAATTAACTGTTGCATGATCTTTCTCAGCAATAGCAACATCCATACATCCGTTGATTAAGCTTGTCACTTTTTCTTCGTGCTTTAATGTTTCTTCATAAATATTCAAAACACCATCCCACTCCGAAGGAACCTCTACAATAGGCTCAAGAATTACTCTACCACTACGCTCATTAATATAATCTAACATTTTCATTGCATGGAAAGTTTCCTCTTCGAATTGAACTTTCATCCAGTTTGCAAAACCTGGCATTCCGGTTGCGTTAAAATAGTTCGACATTGAAAGGTAAAAATATGCTGACCAAAATTCAGCATTGATTTGCTCATTCAAAATCTTCTCTACATTTTTATTAATAGCCATACCGTATAATGTTTTTATGTGTTATCTAAATTTTCATCAAAAATAAGAAGAATTAAGTGAACACCGCAGAAATGCTAATGTAGAATCATTCTATTTTATATTGCAATAAGGTTTAAAAAAGGTTTTCTATTCATGTTAAAGCACTTCAAATCCCTCTTTATTTAAAACTCTTTCGATTTCCTGATAATAGAGATCCGCTCTTTCAGCAGCAAAGAAATCGATGAAATACCCAAACAATCCGATCAATAATAAGCCTAAACTAATAGCTTTTAGGTTGGGTGTTTTAAACAGAAAGAACAAAATGGCTCCTGCCATCACCAAAACAAAAGCAGCGGGATACGAATACTTAAAGATGTTGTCGAAACCTTCCACCCTTGCTTTTTCTGATAAGACAAATGCATCTGGATTCTGCTCCCAAGAGTTTTCAAATTTGGCAATGCGAGCATTATTCGAATAAACCCCGATAGCTCCTATTGTGGTGAAAAACATTCCTGCTACAAGTAAGGGGAAAACCAATGCTTTGCTGTTTGGCGTACCTCCAAATTTCCAGAACAATACAGCAGATAGTACCACTACCAAACCACCAATACCGTAACAAGTGGCTTCCAGAATTTCCCCTTTCGACCAATTTATTGTGTGTTGTATAAAATCCATATTTATATCAATTTACCTGCCTGTATTCTGCAGGACTCAATCCGGTTTTCTTTTTAAACATACGTGAAAAATATTGCGGATATTCAAAGCCCAAATCATAAGCAATTTCGCTAACCGAACCATTGGTGTTGAGTAGCTTTGTTTTTGCCAAATCAACAATTTTTAAATGAATGTGCTCCTGCGTGTTTTTACCATTCACCTGCTTTAACAGATCGGTTAGATAGGGTGCCGACAAGTTGAGTTTCTCAGCAAAATACTGAACCTTTGGGATGCCTTTATCAATTTGTTTATTCTTTGTATAATACTCATTTAACAAACTCTCAAATCGTGAAATTGCATCCAGATTCTGACTGTTTCGGGTAATAAACTGACGGCCATAATAACGCTTACTATGACTCAGCAGTAGCTCTATATTAGAAACAATTACATCCTGACTATATACATCTATATTTTGACTGTATTCCGATCTGATGTTATGCGCAATATCTGTTATGGTTTTACGCTCCTGATCGGACAAATGCAAGGCTTCGTTAAGGTCGTAAGAGAAAAAGCTGTACTCCTTTATTCTTTCGGACAATATGCTTTTACGGATTAAATCGGGATGAAAAAAGATCCCCCATCCTTTTGAATTTCCTGCTCCCGATGCACCTTCGAATACAAGTAACTGTTCGGGCGCCATAAACAGAAGAGACCCTTCCTCAAAATCGTAATCTCCCCTGCCATATTTAAAATCGCAATGCACATTCTCCTTATGAATTATGGCATAAAAGCCAGATACGAACTTAAAATTCTCTTCCATTTCAGATAGCATCGTATCCGCAAAATCGATAAATGTGATCAAGGGATGTTTGGGTTTTGGATGGCCCATCAGCTCATGAATTTTACTTATCGAATTAATTCTTACTATATCAGTCATTTGTAAATCTCCTATTCGCTTTAAAATTACAACAATTAACCGAGTAAGGTTTTCATTAAAAAACGATCGAATAGACGATCCGATAATATGGTTTTGAGAAATAATACGATGGATACTCCTTTGCCAATGGCATAGCGCGTTTTAGGCTTACGAGCTGTAGCTGCTTTCAGTATTCCTTTCGCGATAACCAAAGGCTCAGATCCCATCTTGTCGTACTTTTTGAGTGACGCAGCATGTATTTTAATGTTCTTGCCATAATCGGTATGTCCCGATATTTTCAACATGTTTTCCTGCGTAATTTCACTCCATTCCGTCTTTATAGCACCAGGTTCAATCACCACGACATCGATATTAAATTGTTTCAGTTCCATTCGCAAGCTGTCGCTCATGCCTTCCACAGCAAACTTACTGCCCTGATACCAAACCCCATGCGGAGAACCAATTTTCCCACCCACCGAAGATACATTAATGATTTTACCCGAAGACTGTTTGCGCATAGATGGTAAAAATAGCTGTGTCATGCGAGCCAAGCCAAACACATTTACCTCGAATTGTTTTTTGGCTTCCTCCATGGGAATATCCTCCATGGCTCCGTAAGAACCATAGCCCGCATTATTTACCAAGACATCCAAGCTGCCGTGTTTTGCCAAAATAATATTGGCGCACTTCACCATCGATTCTTCTACGGTTACATCCAAATCTAATATCTCAATGCCATGCTTTTCCAGTTTGCGCATTCTGTCTACTCTGCGCGCAGCAGCATATACTATAAAACCTGCCTTCTTCATTAGAATTGCTGTTGCTTCACCTATACCGGCTGAGGCTCCGGTTATCAATACTACTTTCTCTTTCTTTTCCATGCTATTTACTTCTTAGTCAATTCAACAATTTTATCTAAAATCTTCACTGGTCCATTTGGAAACCATGCCTTCGCCAATACTAACGGAACGCCCACAGGGATAAATTTTCCTTGTATTTCAAAACGAGTTTCGCTGTCTGACAGCTTTTCCAGCCGATAAACAATATCCGAAACTTGTAATCGTTTAAAACCTTTATCCTTAACTGCTTTTGGTGTGGAAATATGTTGGGAAACAAATACCTGATTCTTCTCGTCCAGGCTACTGGAAATGCTTCTTACCAAATCCACATCGGGAACCGGCCAGGGAGAATTGAAAAAGTAATACGCCAAGCGTGTACTGTCGGTCTTAGCGACCAACTCACTGGTTTCGCAATCGTACAAATCTTTGTGAAGAGCTATGTTTTTGATGACCTTGATGCATTTCTCAAAACTCGCCCTCTGAACAGAAGATAACTTCCAATTGAAAACGACTTCTTTTGAACCATCTGCAATTACCTGCTTCGGAAAACAGGTTTGAACACTTGTGTTTGCTTCCTTGTAAACTTCTTCCCACTGCAGTTCTTCGTTAGCCGATTGAGCTTTGAGAGTAGATCCCCAGACTATGAGCAGACCTAAAATAATTGTATTTCTCATTTGTATTGTATTTAATATTACAACACAAAAATATAACCGCCTGCTAAGAATGAAGGATACGAATTTTGGAATTTTGAATACTAATTTAAGATCATGTGAAAATCTTTGTGAATTCTCGTTAGTCAAATCAAATTTGATGAATCTACTTTATGATTCCCTAACATGACAAGCATCTTTAAGATGCTAGTCATGTATTCGACTCAACAGATATAGCCTACCGAATGGATAGGAAATACTAGTTTAACATGGGCTCGCATTTCATCACAAATTGGTCCTTGTGGCATAATATTTTCATTTTAGGATGGACTGATAAAATTGTAAATATTACACATAGTGATACGCTCTATTATACATGCTCTTTAAGAAAAATGGATAATTACTTTATCAAATATATGGCAAATAGGGATGTAGGGAAGCTGAAAAATTTTGCTACACACTATAAAGTACTTCAACCTGATTCATATTTTTCTAATTGTGTAAAGAATGTTTATGGGAAATAAACCAGTATGGACTGCACAAACATGCTAAGCATATTTTCAACCCAGTATTAAAAGAGTTGTAATTGCTGTATTATTTTGGATTTTTCTGCCGCTTCCCTGCTGTAAAATAGTTCCATAGCAGCAAATTGTTTATCGGTAATTTTCACATTTAAAGACGCATTGCATTTGGTGCATTGTCACAGCCTAATGTGGAAGCCTTCAACACCTTAATGTGGAGACGTTCCATAGCCTAGTGTGGAAGCTCTCCACAGCCTAATGTGGAAACACTCCATATTTTCCATTCAAAAAAAAGCCCTCCAAAAGGAAGGCTTATCAATAGCTCTGGAAATAATTGTATTTAGTTTAAACATCTACATTTAAAAGGTATTCAAGAACAAATGCTCTTGCCTCCTTCAGTAGCGTTCCTGAGTTACTGTATTGGGTCGTTACCACCAGCTTATAATCTCCAGCCACCAAACCTACAGGCACAATAAAAGTCAGTTTAGAAGGGCTATTGGTAAGTATAGAGGTTGTTGGCACCAGAGTTTCCTCCTTGCTGTCCTCGTTTACCAGCTTAATGCCAACGCTAGCATCTTCCCCTTCTATTTTTATTCTGTTTCCTGTAACATTCACTCCACCACTCGGAGTCAATTTGCTGTTCACCTCTCCCGAAGCCACATCGGTTACCGAATTGATTGCCATTGGCGATGCTGCCATTCCTCTCACGTCTACCGCACAATTTTTAACGGCATTGCGTAATTCGGCAGTTGGTGTAACATGAACCGATAAGGAGTGCTTTTCGCTATTCCACTTGTCGTTATCACCAATAAATACACCATTCACGCTTAGGTTGAAGTAGCCCAAACCAAAATGTACCGAAGCCCCATTAGAGATTTGCTCTATGGCAATGGTCTGCAATATTTCATTGGCAGATCGTAGGTCGGTGGCACTGTAATTGGTACCTCTGGCAATGGCAATGTTTACCAAATCGTCTATCGATAAAGATTTTGCTGTAATTACCCTACCAAAACGATCGTCCTTTTGTTCCGTAATGCTTAGATCGTGTAATTCTACCATTACACTGTTCTTTTCTTTTACTTCCATAATTATTTAGATTTTGTGAGTACTATGGCTCATGAGTTGTTTTTGTGAGCCTTCAATTTTCCTTCTATTTTCTTATTCTAGCGCTTATCACAATAAAATAACAAGTATGAAGTTAAATAAGGGAAATGAATTGCTTGTTATACCTAAGGGATTAAAAATTATACCTAAGAACGTATGTGCTATTTTACCGATTCGAAATCTATTGTTTATCCACATTCCGAGGAAGAATGGAATCAATTGTTAAATGATTTTTATGCTGATATCAATACAGAATGCTGCATAAAGGATAAGCAGAATCCCAATTTATATATGGCGAGAAAGTGCCTTCCAGGTTTATCGCTTGTACAAGTAGAAAATGTATTTCCTTGCAATATCAGATGGAAAAGCACGAATGAGGAAGCCCTATTCAGCATGAATTTTATGCTGAAAGGGGAATTGAAATATTCGATTGAGGAGCGAAATTCTAAAATGATGGAGGGCGAAAACAATGTATTGGTTGTACCCAAACATACCGATCATACGCTCCTTTTTGAAGCAAATACCCCCTATTCCTATCGCAGCTGTGTACTAAAGCAGAATTATTTGGAGAATTTAGTCATTCGTTACCCGGATGTATTGGGCAAATTGTACTGTGAATATGAGAATGAAAACCTGGCTTTTCTGCGTAAAAATAATTTGATTATTACCAGCGAAATGCAGCTAATCATTTCCCAGATAGACGATGCTTTCGAATTGGATCCTACCAATAGCATGTATATCGAAGGCAAAATATTGGAGTTGCTCTCTCTGCAAATTAAATATTGCCACTCCTGCTACGATACCTCTAAAATGCCGTCAGATGAATTGGAAAAAACACGAAAGGCGGAGTACATCCTAACGTCGAATGTGAGCCATCCGCCAAGTATTCCAGAGCTTGCCTCGATGGTTGGTTTAAACGCTTACAAACTGAAAAAAGCTTTCAAACAAGATTATGGCAATACGGTTTATGGACATTTGCTCACCTACCGAATGAATAGGGCCAGGCATTTGCTACTAAACAGCGAACTGAACATTTTGGAAATAGGGTTGGAATGTGGATATGAGCATTCCTCTCACTTTTGCAAGGCTTTTAAACGCAAGTTTGGTGTAACAGCCATGCAGTTTAGAAATCGCATTTAAAATGCACTTTTTGATGTATTTGCTTTCTCCATTCGCTTCACCACTCTATCCCATATCAATCGCGTCCTAAACGTTTTTGCTTGTGCCTTGTATTTTCCTGTTAATAATATATTTAAGCTTGATAATAGACTAGAAGGGTTCTTTTTGAGTTTAATTGAAACGTAGAATAAGATTAGGCACAGTTTACTATCGGAATTCTCCCTTTTTAGGGGAGATGGCGACAGCCAGAGGGTTTTTTTTACTTACATTTCATTCACCCTTTAGTCTGTCGACAGTTTCCCTGAAAGGGAAACACTCACATCAACAAG
Source organism: Labilibaculum sp. (assembly GCA_016743925.1). Classification (GTDB taxonomy): domain Bacteria; phylum Bacteroidota; class Bacteroidia; order Bacteroidales; family Marinifilaceae; genus Labilibaculum. The sequence goes on along the minus strand of JADGFH010000210.1, from coordinate 626 downwards.
GAGAGTTATAATTAATCATAGTCAGGATAATAATAAATCTCAATACTTGTGCATAAAGAGTAGGTTTCAAGACAAGAATTGGAGCGCAGCGGAAATCGTGAATACAATTGAAATCATATTCTAAATGAACAAATGAAGTCGGGTTTGGGGCAGACAACCCAATTGATTAATTTATTTAGGACAACATTGATCCCATATGTAAGCGTCCAAAAAACAAACCTTCCTATTTTCAAGCATGCTTTGCAAACGCGTAAACGGAAGCGAGAAGTTCATCTAAGAAGATTCCGCAAGCCGATCTGTAAGGTGATTGTACCGAATTAAGTTCTCTCCTGTTGAATTATCGAAATCTTGAATACAAATTTAAGTTGGGCTTGTGGGCTGATTTTAGCTAATGATACCAAAACATGCTAAGCATATGTTCAGACCAGCAACAAAAGAGCTGTAACTAATGTATTACTACAGGTTTTTCTGCCGCTTCGTAAGGGATCGTACCGAATGAGCTTCTCTCCTGTTGAATTATCGAAATCTTGAATACGAATTTAAGTTGGGCTTGTGGGCTGATTTTAGCTAATGATACCAAAACATGCTAAGCATATATTCAGACCAGCAACAAAAGAGCTGTAACT
>JADGFH010000209.1 GCA_016743925.1 Labilibaculum sp. | reverse complement strand
AGATAGGACTGGCCTCATCATCAAAAATGAAAATTATTTCTGCTGTATTGAAAAAGCTACAGATTGAAAATTATTTTGAAGTTGTTCATTCTGCTGAATATGAAGAATATGGTAAACCTCATCCTCAAACATTTATTTCAACAGCCAAAATGCTTGGCGTTCAAACTGATGAATGTCTGGTATTTGAGGATTCTTTGAATGGGGTAATTTCGGCATTGGCAGCAGGAATGAAGTGTATTGCTATTCCAGCAAAAGAAGCAACCAATCATAACAAATTCATTATTGCCAATAAAGTATTTAATTCTTTAAACGAATTTGAACTTGGCCTGCTTAAGGCTTTATAATCGGATCTAGAATAGTGGTAAAACTTTCAATTTCTAAATTTCCGGAAACTAACTTGTATTGAGATTGCTCATAAAATGGCATTCTATTATTTAAGTGCCTGATGATGTATTTCAACAATTCATCCTCGGAAAGGTTCATGACTAAAGGGCGCTCATTATCTGAATTAGTAATTCTATCTTGCAACAACTGAGGACTGCACTCAATAAATAAGGTAGTGCCCAAATTGTTCATCGTTTCCATGTTATTGTGAAAACATGGCGCACCTCCACCTGTTGCAATAATTACATTCTCTTCTTCACGAATAGATTCTAAGGCTTCGTGTTCGATTAAACGAAAGCCAGATTCTTCATGTTTATTAAATATTTCAGGAATCGTAGCTTTCTCTCTCTCCTCAATATGAGTATCCAAGTCAATAAAGCGAAAGTCATAATGCTTGGCAATAATTTTCCCCCATCTCGACTTACCACAGCCCATATACCCAATCAAAAATATTCTCATTCAATTATCTTTTAAAGAATAAGCATTATTGGTTATTCTCATCATCCTCTACGATATCAACATTCACTTTGTTATCAATCTCACTTTCATCAACTTCTTCCTCACGAGGCAATGGCTCAATCTCCTTTATTTCTCCAATATCATATGTCGATAATCTTTTTCCTCTTGCCTTATATGATTTCAAGCCTATAAATTCTTCTCCATCTATTATGTCGTTTGGACGATCTGCATTTTTACCACCATAAGAAATTTCAAATCGAGGATATTGTTCATCTGTTAAGCAAAGCAATTTATTTTCAGCATTTTCACCTAAAAAGTTTACAGCCTTACCATTTCCTTCCATGTTAAAACGCTTCAAGTAATAATATTCCTGATCGGCATCATAAAATATGGCTGACCATATTTTCTCGGCTTCATATTTTTCAATGATACTAATATCATCAGAATAGTGATTACTCAAATCGAAACTGGTGAAGTGAAATGAGGCTGGACGAGTAACGATAAGAATCTTCTCATCGCCAGAAAATTCGCCAATAAAATCTCCTCTTTGATCTGTATTTAATCTCAACACATCAGTATCGAACCAAATCTTACGACCTCCCAAAGTTGAAACGCCTTCATGCTTTAAAGTAACTTTATGAACATCGTTTCGTGTCAAAATATTTCCCATCGAAGCCCTTCCTTTTACTGCTAATTCAGCAAAATCAAACTCGAAAACCGTTTTCTTTAAACGAGCTTTTGGTTTCAGAGCTACGCGAATAATTTCTGCTTCTCCATTTGGATTGGCACTAAAGTATAGAATTCTAGAACCAACAGTTCCCTTTGTAATATTGTATTCCTTATCTCTGGTAATACTAGTTACCGAAAAACGTTTAACATAGTTATTTCCATCTCTTCCATCACGATAAGCAACATTGTAAATGGTTCGTTTATCGTTTTTACGAAAAACAGCAATGTGTCGTAAGTTTTTCCCAACAAATGACTTATCTGCAACCTTTGTTACGAAGTAAGTACCATCTTTTCGGATAACAATAACATCATCAATATCTGAACAATCACACAAGTATTCATCCTTCTTCAAGCTTGTACCAATAAAACCTTCATCACGATTTACGTATAATTTTTGATTGGCCACAACTACCTTCGTTGCAACGATATTTTCAAAATTTCGGATTTCGGTTTTACGCTCACGACCTTTGCCATACTTCTTTTTAATGGCTTTAAAATATCTGATTGTAAATGGTATGATGTTGGCGATGTGTACTTCTATTTCAGCAATCTCATCTTCAAGAGATTGAATGAAATCCTTCGCTTTATTAATATCAAATTTCGAAATTCTCTTAATTTTAATTTCTGTTAATCGAACGATATCATCATGAATAACCGCACGCATTAAATGAGCGGTATGAGGTTTTAATCCTTCATCAATGGTAGAAATAACTGCTTCCCACGTTTCACACTCCTCAATATCTCGATAAATTCGATTTTCAATAAAAATTCGCTCTAGTGATGCATAATGCCAAGCATCTTGCAACTCTCGTTTACGAATCTCCAATTCTAATTTTAAGAGAGCAACCGTATTATTTGCCGCTCTTTTAAGCATTTCTTTTACACCAATAAACTTTGGCTTATCATCTTCAACAATACATGCATTTGGAGAAATCGAAATCTCACAATCCGTAAATGCATATAAAGCATCTATTGTTTTATCTGAAGAAATTCCGCTTGCTAAATGAATTAATATTTCAACATCAGCAGCAGTATTATCATCAATTTTTTTAACCTTAATTTTCCCCTTATCGTTTGCCTTGATAATGGAATCGATCAAACTTGAAGTTGTTTTTCCATAAGGAACTTCGGTAATTTTTAGAGTTCTGTTATCGAACTTTTCTATTCGAGCTCTTACTTTAACAGCACCACCTCTTAAACCGTCATTATAACGACTTACTTCAACCATTCCTGCAGTTGGGAAGTCTGGATACAATTCGAAATCCTTCTCGCTTAAATAAGCAACACAAGCATCAATTAACTCAATAAAATTATGAGGAAGTATTTTAGATGCTAAACCTACAGCAATACCTTCAACACCTTGCGCCAATAACAATGGAAATTTTACTGGCAAAGTAATCGGCTCCTTATTACGCCCATCGTAAGATTGTTTCCAATTGGTCGTTTTCGGATTAAATAAAACCTCTAATGCAAATTTTGAAAGTCTTGCTTCGATATAACGAGGTGCAGCTGCTGAATCACCGGTAAGGATATTTCCCCAGTTTCCCTGCATATCAATCAACAGATCTTTCTGACCAAGCTGAACCAGAGCATCTCCAATAGAAGCGTCTCCATGAGGATGATATTGCATGGTATTACCAATAATATTGGCAACTTTATTGTATCTTCCATCATCCAGTTGCTTCATCGCATGCAAAATCCTTCTCTGAACAGGCTTTAAACCATCGTTCACATAAGGCACAGCTCTTTCCAAAATTACATAGGATGCATAATCCAGAAACCAATTTTGATACATGCCGGAAAGATAGGTTACATTCCTCATCGCTTCGGATTGCTCCCCATTTACACTAGGTTCAATGTCCTCCGGGTTTTCCATATCGTTTGTCTCGTCGTTACTCATAGAGGTATTTCAGTTTTTTTAATTCAAAATGGATTACATACTACAGGTTTACACCTCATCTCTCTCAACATTCAAATTATCGATGATAAACTCTTGGCGCTTAGGAGTATTTTTTCCCATGTAAAACTCCAACATTCCAGATACAGAATCATCTTTCTTCATCACAACAGGATCTAACCTAATTTCTTTTCCAATAAAGTGCTTGAACTCATCTGGAGAAATCTCTCCCAGTCCTTTAAATCGAGTAATCTCCGGATTAGCTCCTAAAGATTTCATCGCTTTATCTTTCTCTTCATCAGAATAACAGTATTTCGTTTTCTTTTTATTTCTTACTCTAAACAAAGGAGTTTGTAGGATGTACAAATGTCCACTCCTCACGATATCAGGAAAAAACTGCAAGAAAAAAGTTATCAACAAAAGTCGAATATGCATTCCATCAACATCGGCATCAGTAGCGATAATAACATTGTTGTAACGCAATCCTTCCAAACCATCTTCAATATTTAATGCAGCTTGTAAAAGATTGAACTCTTCATTTTCATAAACAATCTTTTTGGTTAAGCCGTAAGTATTTAAAGGCTTACCTTTCAAACTAAATACAGCCTGCGTATTTACACTTCTCGATTTCGTGATTGACCCACTTGCCGAATCTCCCTCCGTTATAAATATGGAAGATGCTGATTTATCTTCATGTTTTGAGTTGAAGTGAACTCGACAATCGCGTAGCTTTTTATTATGTAGATTGGCTTTCTTAGCACGATCTTTAGCCATTTTTTTAATACCTGAAATGGCCTTTCTTTCTTTTTCTGATTCTAATATTTTCCTATATATCGCATCGGCTACCGATGGATTTTTATGCAGGTAGTTATCTAAATTTGATGTGACGAAATCCATAATGAAATTTCGTACAGATGGACCTTCCGGGCCAATATCTTTAGAACCTAATTTGGTTTTTGTTTGAGATTCAAAAACAGGTTCCTGAACTTTTATACTAATTGCCGAGATAATAGATGTTCTGATATCCGAAGTATCGAAATCTTTTTTAAAGAAATCGCGAACAGCCTTAACCAATGCTTCTCTAAAGGCAGCCAGATGTGTTCCTCCTTGCGTTGTGTGCTGTCCATTTACAAAAGAATAATACTCTTCTCCATATTGTCGACCATGGGTCATCGCTACTTCGATATCCTCACCTCTCAAATGAATAATATCGTACAAACCTTCGGAGTTCATATTTTCATTCAGAAGATCAAGTAATCCATTTTTCGAAAAGAATCTTTGACCATTGAAATAAATAGAAAGACCAGCATTTAGATAAACGTAATTTTTCAGTAAGGTCTCAATGTATTCCGAAATATATCGATAGTTCGAGAACAATTCTTCATCAGGATGAAAAACAATTTTAACTCCATTTTTTTCTTCCGAAGCTTGAATTTCAGCATCCTCAACTAAAACGCCTCTTGAAAAAACAGCTTTTTTAACTTCTCCTTCACGAAAAGACTCAACAATGAATTGATCTGATAATGCGTTGACAGCTTTTATACCAACTCCATTCAGTCCAACTGATTTTTTAAATACTTCCGAATCGTATTTCGCTCCAGTATTCATTTTTGAAGTTACATCAATAAGCTTCCCAAGAGGAATACCACGTCCGTAATCTCGAACGGTAACCATCCTATCAGTAATGCTAACCTCTATTGATTTCCCCACTCCCATGGCAAACTCATCAATAGAATTGTCAATAACTTCTTTTAGTAGAATATAAATTCCATCATCGTGAGAAGAACCATCTCCTAACTTCCCGATATACATACCAGGACGTTTACGGATATGTTCTTTCCAATCTAATGTACGAATTGAATCTTCAGAATATTGTGCAGTCATGAAAAATCGCGTTTTTACAAATATAGCTAAAAGAACGATTCGTTAGAAAGTTGTTTATCAACAAGCTGTTGAAAAAAGGTAAAATATGCAAATCAGAAGGAATTACTGAGAGTCTATCCTACTATAAATCAACGACAAAAAGAACTGCACCAACAAACAAATTAGAATAAAGTCAAATAATACTTATCGAAAAAAAGCAATACTACTTAACATTAATAAGGATAAAACATTAACTTTTGAAATATCATCAAAAAAAAGAAGCCTCTTCTCCAATGAAATTTAGGGAAGAGACTTCGTCAATTTTATTTAAAATATTCAGAGTTTTTTTAGCTATTAATAGCTCTCCAAATCATATCTTTTAGCTCCATAAGACCCTTTTGGGCCACAGAAGAAATAAACACACGTGGAATTTCTGGTAAATCTAGCTCAATTTCCTCAATCAGTTCCTGATCTAACATATCCGATTTAGTAATCGCAAGCAAACGCTGTTTGTCTAGCAACTCAGGGTTAAACTGTTTCAATTCATTCAAGAGAATTTCGTACTCCTTATGAATATCACCACTATCAGCAGCAACCATAAACAGCAAAACTGAATTTCGCTCGATATGACGCAAGAATCGCAATCCCAATCCTCTACCTTCGTGAGCGCCTTCAATAATTCCAGGAATATCTGCCATTACAAAAGATCGATTATCTCGGTACCCCACAATTCCTAAATTAGGAACCAAAGTTGTAAATGGATAATCAGCAATTTTTGGCTTAGCTTCCGAAACTACAGAAAGTAAGGTTGATTTACCAACACTTGGAAAACCTACTAAACCAACATCTGCAAGAACTTTTAGCTCCAAAATTACAGAACGCTCTACACGCTCCTCACCAGTTTGTGCATAACGAGGAGTTTGATTGGTTGATGATCTAAAATTCCAGTTACCAAGACCTCCACGGCCTCCTTTTACTAAAACCTTCTCTTCACCATCTTCCGAAACATCAAAAATCACTTCGCCAGTTTCACCATCACGAGCAACCGTTCCCAAAGGAACTTCAATTACATTATCTTGACCGTCGTAACCTGTACTCCGACTCTGACTACCAGAACCTCCATCGCCAGCAAAAACGTGACGACTAAATTTCAAGTGAATTAAAGTCCAAAGTTGTTTGTTGGCACGTATAATAACATGTCCTCCTCGACCTCCATCTCCACCATCAGGTCCCCCTTTCATAGTCAACTTATCTCTATGCAAGTGAGTAGAACCACTACCTCCGGCACCAGAACGACAAAATACTTTTACGTAATCAACAAAATTAGACCCAGCCATATTTTTATTTTTTATCTCTGTACCTCAACTGGAACCATTTCCACTGCCAAAAATTCTTCAAGCAAAAGACTGATTCTATCAAGTACATTATTTAATGATCCTATTGCATCGATTGAGTGATAAACACCTCTCTCTTTATATCGTTTTGCAATTGGAGCAGTAACGTCTTCGTAAATTCTAAGGCGTTTTTCAATCACCTCTCGACCACTATCATCGAGTCTTCCCGATGATTCTCCTCTTTTTAAAAGTCGTTGAATCAATTCTTCTTCTTCAACTTTTAACTCAATAACTATATCAACAACACTATTTCGTTTGGAAAGCATTTCGTCGAAAACCTCAATTTGGCCTTCGTGACGAGGCATTCCATCATAAACAAAACCCTTTGCTGTATTGTTTGAATCTAAAAATTTCTCAACAATACGATAAGCAAGTTTATCTGGAAAAAAATTCCCTCCATCAATCAATCTTTTCGCCTCTAAACCTTCAGGTGTGGCCAGCTTAATTTCTTCTCTACACACGTCACCTGTTGAGAGGTGAATCAGCCCATATTTTTCCTGAAGCATTTTGGACTGTGTTCCTTTCCCAGAACCTGGAGGTCCAAACAATATAATGTTCAACATTTATTTATCAATTACAGTGTATACATCTGGAAGGTTTCTACCCATACCATCATAATCCAATCCACGACCAACAATAAAGTCATTTGGAATGTCCATACCCACATAGTTCAATTTCACATCACGAATCAATGCATCTGGCTTAAACAACATAGTTGCAATCAAAACTTCTTTCGCCTCAAAATCTTTAATTTGATCTAAAGTATTGGTGATTGTAATTCCTGTATCAACAATATCTTCTAATAATACAACCGTTCTATCCTTAAGGTCTTCTGTAAAACCCATCAATTTTTTCACTTTTCCTGTTGAACCCATTCCATCGTAAGATGATAATCTCATGAATGTAATTTGTGCATTATCAACAGTAATTTGCTTCATTAAATCGGAAGCAAACATGAATGAACCATTTAAAATACAAATAAACAAAGGATCTTTACCTGCAAGGTCCTTATTCATTTTTTCAGCCATTTGGGCAATTACCTTGTCAATATCCTCAGCAGGAATAGACACTCTAAATTCTCGATCCAGAAGTTTTACAGTTTTCATTGATTCAAATTTTTGTCTTAGTTGTCCGATTTCCCCCTTCAAGCTTTCTCTTGAAATATCGGGCGTTTAAGGCAATGCCCTAAAGTATCGTAATTAAAATATGTATCTTTTAAAACTAGGAATAAAAAATGTTTCAACTCAACAGTGTAACATACGTATTTTTTTTTCAATTTTACACTTGAAAAATAGCAACTAATGCATGCACAACTTGGAATCAAAACAATTCCTAAATTTTTGCTGCAAAAGTACAATATTTTGTCATTTTATTTACCAAATCCACGAATAAAACCATATGAAAGCAAAAGTAAGTATCATAATGGGCAGCACATCGGACCTTCCGGTGATGGAAAAAGCTGCAAAAGTTTTAAATGATTTTAAAATTCCTTTCGAAATCAATGCATTATCTGCTCATAGAACTCCTGAAGAAGTCGAGAAATTTGCAAAAGGAGCATTCGATAGAGGAATTAAGGCAATTATTGCTGGAGCAGGAATGGCAGCTCACTTACCCGGTGTAATTGCAGCAATGACGCCAGTGCCAGTTATAGGTGTGCCTATCAATGCCTCCTTAGATGGTATGGATGCACTTTTAAGTATTGCTCAAATGCCTCCAGGAATTCCTGTTGCAACAGTTGGAATCAATGGAGCAATGAATGCAGGTATTCTTGCAGGACAAATACTTGCTATTGGAGACGACGAATTACAAAAGAATGTAATTGCCTTTAAGGAAAGTTTAAAAGAAAAAATCGTAAAAGCTAATGAAGAACTATCTTCCATTCAATACGATTTCAAAACCAACTAAATAGAATAATTCTATTCAAATAAATAAACTGCAAATCATAATATTGATTTGCAGTTTTTTCATTACATTTAATAATCAAATAATTTTGTTCACTTTATAATGTCGATGCAAAATTATTTCAAAACCACTACACGAAATACAATAGCTATGAATAGGATCACAAAACAGATTTACTCATAGGTTAGGCTCTAAATACTGATTACTCCCAATCTATCAATGATTAGGTTTATTCAATATGAAAGTCTTTAATTCTATGATAGAATAAATATTATAG
>JADGFH010000208.1 GCA_016743925.1 Labilibaculum sp. | reverse complement strand
TTTCTAGAGAGTCGGTTTGTATATTATACAATTCTCCATCTTTCGATGTAGATAAGAAGTCACCTTTTGTATCTATATACTTCCATTTCCCTTTACGGATTGCATATTTTCCCCAAAAAGAATGAAGAATTGTAATTTCTCTTAAGGGCTGTTTTAGTTTCTGGCCATTCCATACAGGTAAGATACTATAACTATCTTCTGCTGTATTTTCGTCAATTTCCACATTTAAAACATCGGCTAGAGTGGCATATAAATCAACTGTATTAATTTCTTCATTGCTTGTGATTCCTGCTTTAATTGATCCTGGCCACCTCACAAAGAAAGGCACATGGAAGCCTCCGTCATAAATACCTGCTTTTCTTCCTCTTCTACCGTAGTTTGCTTGATGATTAAATTGTTTCATTTCACTAGAGGATTGATCTGAGCCATTATCGGATGTAATAATTACGATTGTATTCTCACGAATTTCAGCATCCTCAATACTCTGCAATACTTTATTTATCATGGCATCTACCATTACTACGAAATCACCGTAGTAGCCAGCTTGTGATTTACCTTGAAATTCTTTTGTTGGAACCCACGGAGTATGAGGTGCGGTCATTGGGAAATAAAGAAAAAATGGTTTGTCTTCTTTCGACATATCAGCAATGTATTGAGTTGCTTTATCAGTAATTTTTTCTAATGTTTCCTCACGTTTAAAGTCTTTTGCTGTATCTCCATCACGATAATTCAATCCACGATTCTTGTTTTTGGTTATTCCATAAGGTTTTCTTTCGATATCTCCTAAGATATTACCATTTTCAATAAAACAATATGGAAACATGTCAAGTGAACCAGGAATAATATATTCGTAATCGAAACCGTGATCCGTTGGACCTCCAGTTACAGGTTTTGAATAATCCATATTTGCTGAAGATTTAATATGCCATCTTTTCCCTTCTGTTAATGGTTTTGCACTATCAATTTTTGCAAAGTTTAAGCCTAAGTGCCATTTTCCGATACAGGCTGTATTATATCCTTGTTTTTGCAGCATATTAGCAACCGTCTTTCTATCTTGTTCCAACACTTCTGGTTCGTGGGCTTCAATCACCTGACTTTTTAGGCTTCCTCTCCAGCAGTAACGTCCGGTCATTATTCCATATCGAGTAGGAGTACAAACGGAAGCATTAGTAAGGGCATTAGTAAAGCTTATTCCTTCTTTTGCAAAGGCATCTAAAGTTGGGGTTTTAATTTTACTGTTAGGGTTTAGGCAGGAAAGATCTCCGTATCCTAAATCGTCTGCCAATATATATATGATATTTGGTTTTTTAGCCTCTTGAACTGTGTTGCATGAAACAGCTCCCAATAACATTAAAGCTAAACCGAGTCGATGTATTTTTTTTAATAAATTCATTTTTATTCAAGTATTAGAAAAATATTAATTTTAAAATCTGGTAATTCGAATATAAGTTGATTCTTACATTCTTTTATTGGTTTTAACTCTTCAAGAACATCCGTTAGAACCTTCAATTTTCTATCTCCAACAAAGTCTTTATTCAATTTTAATGTTTGTGCTCTCACTGTAGGAAATTCTTCTATTACTGGTTGCGTATCGAGAGATGATCTTCTTGCTTGTGGACAATGGATTAATTGAATAATATTTTTATTATCATTTCTCATTACTGATACTTCTAAATTTACATCTCCAGATACTTCTATTAATCGACCTGATGGCTTCAATGCAATTTCAAACATGTTTTTCACTATTTTTCGAACTTCAGAATTTCCATCTTCCGCGTATTGATGAAATAATGGAGCCGGAGAGAAAATAATTGTTCCTTTTTCTAAATTTCGTTTGGTAATTGCTGCATAGTCACTACTTTCATCCATCGGAGGACTTTGTTTGTGAGACATTAAATGATTTGTTCCATGATTCATCTGCCAAACCATCGGAGCTATATTTTCAGTATTCTGATTTGTTTTTACCGCAACAATTTTCTCTCGAATAAACAAATCCATTTCAATAACGTCCGCTAATGCGTCACTTCTATTTCTAATATAAGCTGCCTCCGGTTTCTCTTCAGAAACTTTTACTCCTAACAGGGAAGCCAGTTTTGTACTTGGATTACCGCAAACCACCAATTTTCCACCATTACGAACAAAGGATTCTAATTTATTTACATACTCATCATCGACTTTACTGGCATCGGGCACCAATACTATTTTATATGTATTTAGATTTTGTGTAGTATCAACAACATTGTAATGCCATGAATTATCTATCACTACTGGGATTAATTTTGTGCTTTGTCTAAGTACAGCCACATAAGGCTCAAAAACAGCATCGTTGACGTATGGTTCGATTATTTTTCCCATATCCATAGCTTTCTTCATTCTTTTGTATACTGCTGGTTCTAATTTACCATTAGGATGTAATTGATCTCCAATCGTAATACCGCAACCGTTAGCATATGCTAGTGCTGTCTCATACTGAAACATTGCTTCTGTGTTTACTGTTCCGAAATCGCCCCAATTTTTCCAAAAACGAGTAGTCATACCAATCAGAGGTGTTGAACCATGTGCATATCGAGACAAATATGACCAACGATACAAGGACTGTCCATGTTCCCAAGCTTCCAATTCCATTAAATCTTGCTTAGATAATACTTCACGACTTTTATCAAATTGATGATTATATGCAGATGGTAAATTAGGATTTATACTCTTGATTAGATCTATCGTTTCAGTTACGAAAGAATCATATCCAGGAAAATCAAACCAAAATCCATCGATGTCATAATTTTCAATAACTTCTCTAATCATTGGCCAAGTGTAATCCTTCACATATGCCTTAACAGGATTGGCGTCTACATCCATGAATTTCACCCAATTCCTGTTTTCTCCTTCTTCTGTACTTCCCCACAATTCATCTACTTGAATAGAAAAATAGATTAGTACTTTTATTCCTCTATTATGACAAGATTCTATTTGTTCTTTCATCAAATCAAAATCTAAACCAGGATGACGTGTGCCTATTTTTGTATTGTAGTAAGCATATCCATGATGACCTTTAGCAAAAATTGTCACTGCATTAAATCCATTATCTTCCAAAGTAGCTGCAAACTCATCTGGATTCCATTTGTTACCAATATTTTCAACGAAACCTGCTGTATGGAAATCTAAATGTATTTTCCTACTCATGTCATTATACCATCCAGGTTTCATGCCATTTGAGTTCAATTTTTTAATTTTTGATCCTTTATTTTTGATCCTTTTCTTTTTCACAAATTCACACTCAATATTGGTAATTATTGGTAATTCAGTGTGAACCTTTGGAGAAATAAAACGAAGATAATGAACTCCCTTACTCATCTCTACGCTAAATTTATTATTCCCTGAGTTTGGAATTAGATTAAATACAAGATCACCATCCAAATGAACATTCATTATTTGTGCATCATTCCCTTCACTGTTAATCTCGAATTCGTATATTCCTGAATTTTCAGAATTTAATTTAAATTCTATCAAGCCAGGTACATGCTGAGCTTTATCTTTTTTCTTACGGGTAGTTTTTGTTGAATCAATTAATATATTACTCCTCCAGTATGCTTGAATTGATAAAATATTTTTGTTTCGATCTAATCCTATTGTATTAAATTTTCCTTTAACATCAGGATATTCTTTTGAAAATACGTTTCCTGAACACATACATATACTTAATATTACTAGCACGCAGAATTTCATCATAATTTATTTTTAAATTAAAAAGATAATCACAAAAATGACTCTCCTAATAATGTTTTTTTTATCTCAGAATAATTTCACAAAAAGATTATTCAGATTTTTAATGAGTTTAAATCGAAACAATACTGATAGTTTAGATCATGTAGTCGGTACTTTTTATGCGTCTGTTCTCCCCAAGTTTCATCTCCACCAACGCCTATTTGAATCTTATCTATACTGATTGAAATTAAATCTCTTGGCTTTATAACTGTAGTGTGTATTTACCACGTCTGGATTGATCTTCCTTGCTGTGAATTTTCAATGGAATCTTCCATTCAAAATCTTGATTATTAAAAAAAAGTTTGTCACTTGATATAAGCGACAAACCCTGATCGTAATGATCGACTAATAATATTTCCCGAATTTGTTTGATTCGTTTAATTAATTCTTGTAAATCTTTTTACTAATTTTTTCAGTGCCTGTATGTAAGTTTACAATATAATATCCTTCCTGTAAATTGGGCAATCTAATTAATTTACTACTCTTGACAGATAGTAACTTGACTTTCTGTTGAATTAATTTTTCACCCATAAAATTATATACACTTAAATACGCTACTTCTTTCTTTCCAAATGAACCATTTATAAGCAATGTATTTTCACCTTCAAAAGAAAATTTAATTAAACTTTCCTTATTTGTTAAACCAATTTCGTTAATTGCCATTGGTGCTGTTTCTGGTGCTGGTAATTCATTATTTGGATTTATAATACTACGTATTACTAATTCGAACGAATCTTCTGAATTTGAAATATCTTGTCCAATTGTCCACAAAAACATTCCTTTCATATTATTATTTAAGATATCCTGTGTTTTTCTACGCATAGAATTCTTACCTGTAAACTTCATCGTTTTTCCATTAACAATAACCTCGTCCAAAGTTGGATTTAAAGCTGGATTATTATTGTGTGGCTCATTTTCAGTTTCTTCAAATAATCTTTTATAACTCCAGATAGGTCCCCCATTTGCCCAAGCAAAAAACCCTTGTCCATAATTTAATTTACTTTCATCTAAGTGACTAAATAGATGATAAAAATCCATAAACTCATTATCGTAAACTTGCACAGGATAAGCATCGATCATAGCCCGAACGTCAGCTTCAACTAAAGGTTTTTCGTTAGATCTTAAACCAACACGTAATTCTTTATTTGTATTTAATTCGGCATTAACTTCACGAATAAATTTATTATAATTCGGCCAATTCGAAGCTGATGGCCATTCAAAATCAAAATCAATGCCATCAATTTGATCATAGTCATTTACAATCTTTGCTGATGCTTTAGCTAATGCTTTACGAGCTTTTGTATTTTGAAACACATCTTTCCAAGGTCCCCCTGCAATCGTTACAATCATCTTTGCATCTGATCTTACGTTTTCTACAATTTTATCAACCATACTTAACCATCCCTGTGAATCTTTTAATGATTCCTCTAGAGTAGGCTCTGATACAGGATAATGAGATGCAACTATCATTTTATTTGGATGCGACATATCAAAAGTCTTTGTCATCCATTGGTTAATCGTACTCTGACTAATAGCTTTATGAAAAATTCTGATTTCATCGAGATACCCATTAAAATTCTCACCAATAATAAAGTCTTCTCTAATCTTAGGTAGTTTTATAGGTATATTTCCATTTTGTTGTAACGGTTTAATTTCACCATCAACATACAACATTACTTGTTGAGAAGGACCATCATATGTTACGGCAACATGAACCCATTCTTGAAGAGGCAATGCAAAACCTACCGTATTTAAACTTGTTGTTGATCCATTGCAAATATTTATTTTAACAGCCCCTTTCGAAGTAGACTGATCAAATTCCGCCAATTCCATAGAAACGCAATTGTGTAAATCTTGTTTCTTTTTAAATAAAAAAGCCCCCTCGTCCCAATCTTCACAGTATAACCAAGTTTCAAAGGTGAATTGATCACGTGCTTGTGAACCACTATTATCAACGTCGATAAAGATACCACGGCCACAGTTCATTTGAGTTTCTGCACCTTCATTAAAATGTAATAAAGGTTCAGTTCTGCCATCTAAATCCTCTTGGTGTAAAGTAACATTAACTACACTTGCATTATTCGTAGGACGTGTAAAGTCTAACCCTTGATAAATTTTTTCACCATATTTAACGATATAATCATCGGTAGACATTAATGGTCCAATAAAATAAACAGCATTATATACATCTAAATCAAAATTATCCCAAACATTTTTATACACACTCCAATCTGAAATAAAAGTTGCATATTCCTTGTAGAAAAAATTAGCATTATCGTTTACCTCTACTTTTTCAACATTACCATTTATTTGACCATGATATTTAGTCTCTGTTAATTCGTTTTGATCAACAACGAATTCTTCATTATTATCAAAAGGATAATAAGCAAGCAAATTTGTATAATCATCAATTAAAGAAGTAATAGTTCCCTTAAAACGATTCTCTACATCTAATGCAGAAAGAGACTTATCCCAAATTCTTACTTCATCAATCTTTCCCAAAAAGTTCGATCCGATTTTTAAAGAATGACCCACACCATTAGAAGTGGTACTCGGAATTGTAGTAGGATTAGGAATATTCAGATTTACTCCATCAACATAAAAACATACTTGAGGACTAAGACTATAATCATATGTTAAGGCAACATGTTGCCAACCGTTAGTTGTTAATCCTGCATCAATATGAAATATGGCGTTTCCTGATTGTTGATTATAAATGTGTACATATACTTTCCCAACCTGATTTGATAATTCAATATCAATTCTGTCTCCATTAGGACCTGTTTTACGAAATATTTGACCCCAAGATTTCCAAGTTTCAACATAAATCCAAGCTTCAAAAGAAAAAGAAGAACAATTATTTAAACCAGTTATATCTCCCACATTAACATTATCGGGAATAGCTCCACCAAAACTTAAACAATTATTATCTCTTTGCGCATATGATTGAAAAAACGCAGTTAATGAAATAATTAAAAGCAGTAATGTTTTTTTCATTATAGTAAATATTATTTTAATGGGGAAAATATAATTTTCCCCATAGTTTTAAAAATTAATTGTACCCTGGATTTTGATCTAAACTAAAATCACTTGCTTCTATTTCTTTTTGAGGAATAGGCATCAGGTAATGTGATTCTTTAAAGTTATAATCATTTGCACTACCCTGCATATTATTATAATTATACCAAATAGTACCATCACTAGTCTTTTCTATCCATACACCAACTTTATGAATCTTAAATACCTCAGTACCTATTTTCCATCGACGAATATCATACCATCTCTGATTTTCTAAAACAAATTCTCTTGATCGTTCGTTTCTATACTCTTTCATTAAATCAGCACCAGAGAGATTAGGTATTGCTGGCATGCTTACACTTTGTCGAGCTCTGACAAGATTAATAGCATCTCTAGCCTCACTATCATTCCCTAAAATAATTTGTGTCTCAGCGTAATTTAAATAAAATTCAGTCTTACGCATTTTAATGTCTGGAGTATAAGCAGCCCCTTTATTACCATTGGCGAAAACTCCTTTTGTTTCGTCTGTTAGCTTACGGAAGTTATAACCTGTTTTACTAGCATTCCAAGTTGCTATCGATCCCTTAAAAGTATCTTCTCCTCCAGTAATTCTTTGACGACCTTCTGGAAGCCCTGTTCCATCAGTCGGATAAGTATACCAGTATTGACAATCGCGACCTTTGAATTGGAGACCATTATATAATATGTTATCGCTTAAGCGTGGATCACGGTTATCATACGGGAAATGTGGATCTATATTTGCTGCTGGATTAAAAGTACCGTCAGCTAAAAAAACATATTCTCCATTTGTTACTTGATATAAATTAACAAGATTTCCAGATGGTCTACATTGTGACCATCCATAATAACCGTTTCCCCAAAGACAAACATTAGCACCTCTCCATCCTCCTTGATTAATATCTACGTTATATTCAACGCAAAATAAAACTTCAGAAACAATATTTTCTTTGAAGATCTCTCTGTAATTAGGATGCATAGAAATTGGTAAATTCATAACAACTTTATTCGCTGTTGCAGCCTTTTCCCATCTCTGCATATCGTTTGAAGGATTAAACAAAGGGCTTGCGTGATATAACAATGCCTTTGCCTTTAATGCTAAAGCAGCCGCTTTATTTCCCATTGACTTAGTCCCATTTTCAGGCAATAAATCAAAAGCTTCTTCACATTCTTTGATGATAAAATCAAAAACTTCATCAGAACTATTTCTCTTAATACCTTCAAAATTACCAATAGTAAAAGTTTGTGTTATTATTGGAACGCCCCCATAGTTTCTAACTAAATCAAAATATAACCAAGCACGTAAAAATTTAATTCGGCCAATAGCATTAGCAACCCTGTCACCATCAAAATTTTCAGGTTGTATTTTTTCCATAAATGCATTTGCAGCTCGTATTCCTTTATATGCATTTTTCCACAAATCTTCAGTAATACCTTCACCATTGGTAGGATCAACCCTGCCTCTGATATAATTACCATTAGCACCCATAGCCATATCGGTCATAGACTCTGTTCCACATCTATTTGTTTTTTTCCACAAATGATTAATGTGTTTATATGAACTTTTCACATAAGCTTCAATTAATGATTCATCATCAAAAACCGTTACTTCAGAAATAGCATCTTTAGGAACTAAATCCATTACATCTTCATCACATGAAGACATAAAAATGATCGTTATAAACATTAAATAAATAAATTTTTTATACATGTTCTTTTTTTTTATAATCCAACATTAACTCCTACTGTAATTGACTTTAGGTTTGGATAATCCCAACCATTTCCATTTCTTTGCTCAGGGTCGGTTACTCCAAACTCTTCTAGATTATGAAAGGTTAATAAATTGTAACCAGATATATATAATCTTGCATTCGACAAACCAATTTTTGAACAATATTTCTTTGAAACATTATAGCCCAATTCAATATTTTTCAAACGTACATAATTGGTTTTCATGTAATACATATCAGTATTACCACCTGTTCCAATTGTTGAATATTTAGTATCTACATTGTCGGGATTCCAACCATGCTTAAACCAATAACTAGATGAATTGTAATTTAATCCAAAGCCATTACCAATTTTTCTTCTGCCATCTAAAGCTCCCTGCCAATCCATTTTGAAATC
>JADGFH010000207.1 GCA_016743925.1 Labilibaculum sp. | reverse complement strand
CTAATGCTAAACCACTAATATTTATTGTTGATACTAACTTATTCTTCAATAAATTTTTATAAGATATTTTAATGTTGTAAAAGGTCATTACAATTATTTAAGGTTAGATTTTACTGTTTGGTTTTTTGAGGGATTATTCATACCTCAAACTATCCACTGGATTTCTAGTAGCGGTTCTCCACGATTGGAAAGAAACGGTAAGCATTGCAATTCCCATTGCAACAACTCCAGCTAAAGCAAAAATCCACCAGCTAAGTTCTGTTTTATAGGCAAAGTTTTCGAGCCATTTGTGCATGGTAAACCAGGCAATAGGACAGGCAATGATAAAGGCGATAACTACCCATTTTGCAAACCCTTTGTTTAGCATTGTTATTATTTCGTGAGTTTTCGCACCATTAGCCTTGCGGATACCTATTTCTTTGGTTCTTTGTTCGGAGGTAAAAAAAGAGAGTGCACTAATTCCGAGGGTTCCGATGATAATTCCAAGAATAGAGAAACTCATTAAAATTCGTTTAAGAATACTCTCCGATTTGTATTGTTGTGCAATTTTATCATCCATAAAGAAATAGTCCATCTTCTGGTTGGGATAGTGATTTTTCCATTCTTTCTGTATACAATCCATAGCCGTTCTTAAATTTCCTGGTGCTATTCGAATATGAGTAAACCGGGCTACGTTTCTAGATTCATTTATAAGGAAAACATAATCTCCAATTTGATCGTGTGCCGAATTGTAATTGAAATCTTCAACAACTCCTATGATATCCATTCTTCTCTGATCTGATTCTAAAGGTTCTCCTGACCGGTAGGAATTCAAATTCTCAAGAGTTTTGTGTTTTTCAATCAATCTCTTGTACAGATGTTTGTTGATTACCAATCCTTCAATGGTATCCCTTGAAGTATTGATGTAGTTATGGACAAATGGAATGTTCATGGTTTTTAGAAAATCATAATTGGCCATAGACATTTCGGCAGTCCCTTCAATTCCAAATCCATCTAGAGAAATGGTTTGAGTCGGGTGTCCAAAATATTGTCTGGTAAATCCAACCGATTTAATCTGAGCTTTTTTTCTTAACTCATTTGCAAACACATTTGGACATTTTGTAAAATCTTTGAGGTTCAAAACAACAATATTGTCTTTTGTAAAGCCAAGAGGCTTATCTAATAAATATGTAATTTGTTTGTTGACCAAAATTGATGAGGAAATCAGTACAATTACGATTATGATTTGAAAGATCATTAATGGTTGTAAAATACGCCTGCCAGTTAAAGATGTTTGACCTTTAATGATATTACTGGTTGAATTGTTATTTAAAATGAAAAAGCGCACAAAAAGAACACTTAGTATTCCACTAAATAGTAGAACTGCTAATGCTGCCAGATAAATGATCGGTTCGGAATAAAAAATATCAAACTGAATTTCATAGAAATTATTAATGTAAGGTGTGATTATTTCAATCAGAAATAAGGAGATGATGACTGATAAAGAACAAAGAAGAAGCACTTCAATAAGAACTTGAGTTAGCAAATGTTTTTTGTGAGCTCCGATTGATGATTTTAGTCCAAATTCTTTTGATCTTTTGAAGAGGTTAACGGTGATTAAGCTAACAAAATTGATCAGAGAAACCAGTAAAATCACAAATGCGATAATTGTGAATAAATTGATGTTGATTTTAGTACTACTCTCTTTTAATTCAAATCTACAATTTGATTTTAAATGAATATCGGTAAGACTCGCGAGTTTGAATTTGTAATCTTTTGGGCCTCGAGTTTGTCTAAAACTACTTTTATTAAAGTGTGTCAGGATCTTTTCTTCAATAATTGAAGGAGAAACTCCTTTTTTCAATTTTAGATAGTTGTAAACCCATTGAACTTTTCTTTCAGACAAAGCAGTATAAGCTGCTTCGAGTGAACCTTTTTGGGAAAGCAAGATTTCGTAATTAAAATGAGTTTTGATGGGGGTGTTTTTAACGATACCAACAATCTCATATTTCCCAATATCTCTTCTATATTGCAATGCCTCAACATCAATGAATTGTCCAATTGGGTTTTCATTTTTAAAATATTTTTCAACAAATCGTTCAGAAACAAATGCCACATTGGGTTTTGAAATTTCAGACAGGTCACCAAAAAGACTTTTAATTCCAAATAGATTCATAAATTTGGTATCGACCGATAAAATATCCTTTTGCGATACAGATTGTTCGTGTATTTTGACTGTTCCTAAATGGCAAAGTGAAAATTGTGTTGCGTCTTCCACCTCTGGAAAATTAGTGGAGGCGTTTTTTATAAATCCTAAACTTCGGGCCCATGAATCATCTATATGTTTAGGTGTTGAAATCACCCTGTAGATGTCCTGATGATCTTTTATATACCGGTCGTAACTTCTCTCGTTTTGAACATGAATGAACAAGACGAAAAAGGATGTAATCCCAATACTAAGACCCAAGATATTGGTTACCGAAAAAACTTTGTTTTTAAGCAGGCGTAGAACCGATAATTTTAAATGATACCAAAGCATATTTTTTGTTTAGGATTATTCGTAACGTAAACTTTGCACAGGATTCCTAGTAGCAGTTCTCCACGATTGAAACGAAACGGTAAGCAGAGCAATTCCCATGGCAATTAATCCAGCTGAGATAAAAATCCACCAGCTGAGTTCTGTTTTATAGGCAAAATTTTCGAGCCATTTGTTCATGGTATACCAAGCAATTGGGCATGCAATTGCAAATGCGATAAGAACCCATTTAAGAAAGTCTTTATTTAGCATGGCGACTATTTCAAAGGTTTTTGCTCCATTTACTTTACGAATACCTATTTCTTTTCTTTTTAAGAATATGGCATTTAGTACCATACCCAATAAACCCATAATTGATAAAGCAATGGCAAGTAGAGAGAAAGCACTTATAATTTTCACCTGCTGTTCTTCGTTATAATAAAATTGGTTGATTTGATCTTGTAAGGAATAAGTTTTGACGATTTTATCGGGAGCAATTTTTTTGAATAATTGATTCAATTTATTTTGAACATCCTCAAGGCTGTTCTCTGTAGTTTTTATTGCCAAAAGATATAGCTTTTTAGGATCTTGTTGTAGAATTACCATTGGGCGAATTTTTTCATGAAAGGAGTGCGCATTAAAATCTTTCACAATACCCCTTACCAAAAAAGCGCCATTGAATATAGAACCAACTTTAAGATTGTGCTCTCTTGCAGCCGATTCATTAAAAACCATTTCGTTCCTATTTTCGTGGAAATCGCCTAATCCTTCCCCATCTACAAGCTTCAAACCCAATAGATCAATCATGCCTTTACCCATAATCAAACCATCGAAACGAACCTGATCGTCTCCACATGCCATATTTACTGGAAGAAAATCCTTAAAGGGAGGAATAAAAGATGATCCAGCAACTTTAGTTACACCTGGTATTTTTCTTATTTCACTATCGATCATTTGGAATTGTTTGCTTAACTCTTCGGAATTAAGTTCACAGATAATGATGTTTTTTGTATCGATATTTTTTGATCCCGTTTGAGCGAAATCCAATTGTTTTTTAATACTTATTACACCAACAACTAATAAAACGAATATTGTAAAATGTACAATTAAGAATGAATTAGCCCATTGCTTTCTTTTTATAGATTTTACTAATTTCCCTTTGATAAGTAGTACCGAGGAGATTTTAGAAATACGAAATCCAATTAACAATCCAGCAATGCTACCAGTACTAAGTACCACTAGTATAAGGGCCAAATAGCTTTGCCAGAGTGTAAAAACATCAATACTTAGTGTTCTGTTGAGAATTTCTTTTAAAAAAGGAATGCCAAGAATAACAATTAGCGATGCTGGAATAAGACTGATGATTGCCAAAAGGTTCGATTCCAAAAGAACTTGTTTAAAAATGTGCAAACTAGATGCACCCATTGCTTTCTGTACCCCTAAATCTTTAATGCGAATTTCAATTTTGGCCTTTGTCAGAAAAACATAGTTGACGATTGCAATTATCAGAATTAGAGAAGATATTATCAAAAAATAGATCAACTCACTTGGATTTCCTTTTCGTGTATAAGAATTGCCATTCAAGTGGTTCGAATGGAGATACACATCAGAAACTGATTGTAGATGATAATCTAAAACCATTATTTTCTCATTAGATGTGCGATTTTTATATGCTTGTAAGCTTTGTTCAACTATTGCAGGTTTTGCTTTTGAACTCAAACGAACATAGGTATGCAAATCAAAATGATTCCAGTCTTTAAAATTATTTTTTGATGAGGTGTAATGTCCCCATTTTTTTCTCTTGTGAGATGAGAATTTAGCTATTAAATCAATGTGCCCAATGAAATTAGGATGTAAACTTGAATAAGTAGGAAAATCTTTATAAACACCGCAAACACTTAAATCACAAAACTGTTCACCCACTTTAATCTTCAACAATTGATTAATCGGATCTTCCTTCGCAAAATATTTGTCTGCAATGGATGAAGACACACAAATTTCATCAACAGATCTGGGGACTCTACCATTTAGAATTTTAATTCCTAAACTCTTGTATATACTACTATCTGCACAAGCAAAATTATCATCTTTAAGTAAAACGTTATTGGCGTTTTTTAATTCTACTTGTCTTACCTGATGAATCCTAAAAAAGCTATTGACTAGAGGAATTTCTGCTAGTATCGTATTTCCTAATGGATACGTGGTACTACAGTCTTCGCCACGAATAATTCGATACAAATTTTCTTTTTGAGGAATAGATTTATCGAATGAATTTTCATGAATATATAACAAAAGCAGCAAAAAAACACAGCCTAAACCAATTCCCAATCCTAGTATACTAATGATGGATTGTACTTTGTTTTTCAGGATACTGCGAATCGATAATTTAAGACTAATTGGTAATTTCATAATTAACGTAATCGGATAAAGATTTTAGCTTTGTAAGGGGGGGGCACTTTAAAATATTAATATCCCCAATTCATCCTGTGGATCTGCTGATTCTTAATCTGCCATTTCTTCTACAGGAACATTTTCAGTCACCACTTTACCATCAAACAAGTTGATCACACGGTGAGCATAGGTAGAATCACTCATAGAATGCGTAACCATTACAATTGTGGTACCTTCACGATTTAGTTCCATTAGTAAGTTCATTACTTCTTTTCCATTTTTAGAATCTAAATTTCCAGTAGGCTCATCGGCTAAAATCAAATCAGGATTCGAAACAACCGCTCTAGCAATTGCAACACGTTGTTGTTGCCCTCCAGAAAGTTGTTGTGGGTAATGTTTTGCACGATGACCGATGTTCATTCTTTCCAAGACTTTATTCACCATTTCTTTACGCTCTTTGCTACTGATTCGTTGATAAACCAACGGCATTTCAACATTCTCAAACACATTTAGCTCATCAATCAAATTGAAGCTTTGAAATACAAAACCAATGGCACCTTTTCGTAAATCTGTACGTTTGTTTTCTTTGTAATCAGCAACATTGGTTCCTTTAAAATGAAACTCTCCTTCTGATGGATTATCTAACAAACCAAGGATATTCATCAGGGTAGATTTACCACAACCAGATGGTCCCATAATGGCTACAAATTCTCCTTTTTTGATGTTTAGGTTTACATTATTTAGTGCCAGCGTTTCAATTTCGTCTGTTCTAAATATTTTCTTAAGATTTACCGTGTTAATCATATTCCTTATTTTAGAGTTTTGATTATTATTTATTGTCTAATTTAGTAATTCGTATTAGTTGGATTCTTATGTATTACTTATTTAAAATCAATCCGCTCATTGTCCCCGAATGATTCGTAGCTGGAAGTGATTACTTTTTCTCCTTCTTGTAAGCCTTCTAATACTTCGAAATATTGTGAATTTTGTCGCCCAATACTTATTTTTCTCTTCGTAGCAAACTTGCCCGAATCATCAAGAATAAATACCCATTGCCCGCCAGTGCTTTGAAAAAAGCCTCCACGTGGAAGTAAGTTTGCTTGAACTGCTTGTCCTAATTCCAATTTGATATGATAAGTTTGCCCGGTTCTCAAATTTTCTGGAGAATCACCATTAAAAATTAAATCAAGCTTAAATCGACCTTGTCTAACCTCAGGGTATACTTTCTTAGCTACTAATTCAAATTGTTTTTCGTTTCTTGTAAATGTGGCTGAAAGATTTCTGCGAACCCGATCAATATAATGCTCGTCAACTTCTGCAACCACCTTAAAACTTTCAAGCATGTGCAATTGACCAATGCGTTCACCTCGGTTTATCGATTGACCAATTTCGATATTTAAACTACCTAATTGTCCATTAGCAGGAGCCTTAACATTTAAATTTTCCAAACGTTGACGAACCATTTCTAAGTTTTGCTCCATGTTCTTAAGACTATTGTTCATTTGCTTTTTCTGATTTTCTCGGAAAATGGAATCCTGCACCATTCTCTGATAGCGCAAGCCTCTATCTTGAACAGATAAGTCATAATTTTCCTTTGACTGCAGATAGGTTTCTTTCGATACAAAGCCTTTATTAAATAGCATTAGATTTTGTTCGTAGTGTCTTTTTTGCCTGATGATATCACTATCGATACTTAGTATTTGTTGCTTGTTGCTGATTTTTTGTTGCTCCATATTAATGAGCGTATTTCGCAATTCGTTCGCTTGATATGCAAGAGAGGATTCTGTATTTAAAATTTGAAGTTTTAAATCACTGTTTACCATTTTTAGGATGATATCACCTTTTTGAACGGTTTCTCCTTCTTCAATTAATTTTTCGATTACTTTACCACCTTCTTCAACATCCAGATAAATGGTTGTTTTCGGTTCTACGGTGCCAATAATGGATATGTAATCTTTAAACTCACCTAATTTTACCTCCGAAATATTCAGTTTCTTTTCTTCTGCCCGGTAAGTTGACGTTGAACCGCTCAACATTAACCATATAAGAATGCCAAGTACAGTAACTCCAATAGCGATGTAAACATGCTTGGCCTTTATTCCTTTTCCTTGTTCTATTTTTCGATCCATCGTCATGTAAAGACTTTTAATCATTATTACTTGCAGGTGATAAACAATGCAATTTCTTATGCCAAACTTGTGCCATGATTCGCAAGTGTCAATTAGTTAGTTGTTTATGTGTAATCGATTAAGTTGATATGTAAAAATATTGGACAATCATTGTCTAATATTTTTAAAAGCTCTTTACATTAGCATTAAAATTATGAACATCTGAATATCATTTTCGAAAATGAAAGAAGCCAAAATTTTAATTGTAGATGATAACAAAAGTATTCTAAGTGCATTGGACTTGTTGCTTACAGGAAATTGTAAAAAAGTAAAGTGTTTGTCGAACCCAAATGTATTGCTTGCAGAATTGATTGAGGATAGTTATGATACTGTGCTTTTAGATATGAATTTTAAAGCAGGAATTAATAATGGGAATGAAGGAATTTACTGGTTGAATCAAATCTTAAAATTCCATCAGGGAATTAGTGTGGTGATGATAACGGCCTATGGAGATGTTGAGTTAGCGGTTAAAGCAGTTCGATCCGGAGCTGTCGATTTTGTACTGAAACCTTGGGAAAACGAAAAAATGTTAGCTACAATAGAAATGGCTGTGAAATTGAGTAATTCTCGAAAAGAGGTGAAGAAATTACGTTTAAAGGAAGACGAGTTAATTGCAGAAATCAATAAGAATAAGAATAAGAATAAGAATGACTTGATTGGTTCATCACCAGAATGGGAGGCTGTAATGGCCATGGTTCGTAAAGTAGCTGCTACTGATGCTAATGTTTTAATCACTGGAGAGAATGGAACAGGGAAGGAGTTGATTGCTAGA
Organism: Labilibaculum sp.; assembly: GCA_016743925.1. Lineage (GTDB taxonomy): Bacteria > Bacteroidota > Bacteroidia > Bacteroidales > Marinifilaceae > Labilibaculum. Next base: position 1,102 of record JADGFH010000207.1, on the reverse strand, counting down.
GAAATTCACAATTTATCGAACCGAAGAAATAAGGTGATGGTAACAGTGGATATGGGATCCATTGCCGATAATTTATTTGAAAGTGAATTATTTGGTCACAAAAAAGGTTCTTTTACCGATGCTCAAAAAGATCGTATGGGAAAAATGGAAGCAGCAAATAAGGGAACTCTCTTCCTCGATGAAATTGGAAACCTATCTTTGCCAATGCAAGCCAAGTTGTTATCGGTTTTACAAAATAGAAAATTAACTCGATTGGGCGAAAATTTACCTGTAGATATTGATGTAAGAGTGGTTTGTGCAACCAATGGCGATTTAGCCAAAATGGTAAATGATGATAGTTTTAGGGAGGATTTACTTTATCGAATTAATACCATACAAATTGAGCTTCCAGCATTGCGAGAAAGAAAATCAGACATTCCAGCCTTAGCAGAATTCTTTTTGCAGTTATACACCGATAAATACAATAAGAAGGGTGTGGCACTTTCATCTGAGGCGATTTCTAAATTAATAGCTTATCATTGGCCAGGAAATGTTAGAGAGTTGCAACATGCTATCGAAAAGGTGGTGATTTTAAGTGATAATCACGTCATAAAAGCTGCTGATTTTGTTTTTAAATCAATAGAGTTATCCAGTGGTGAAGCGTACGGAGGAACCTTGGAAGAAATGGAAAAACAATTGATTTACACCGCCATTAAAAAACAAATGGGAAATTTATCTGCAGTATCTACACAATTGGGAATATCCAGACAAACTTTGTACAATAAAATCAAGAAATATGGCTTATAGACACTACAATATTGCTTTATTTGTTCGTTTGATTTTTGTAATTCTTATTGCGGGAGCAATTGGGTTCTGTATTTCTATCCAAAACCATTACCTACTGTCGGTATTTTTCTTGATAGAATTTCTACTTGGGTGGCAATTGATATCCTTTTTGAATAAATCGCACAAGCAAATGAATTACTTCGTTCAGGCAATAAAGAATGAAGATACTACGCTGCGATTTCCTGAGAAAACGGGTAATGCCATTATCGATGAATTGCATCAAAGTTTAAACGAGCTAAATGGAATTTTGCAAGATGTTCAGGTAAAAAGTAAAATT
>JADGFH010000990.1 GCA_016743925.1 Labilibaculum sp. | reverse complement strand
AAAATAAGCCTAAAAGTGTTCTAAAGTATATCTCTGAGAACTTCAATAACGGTATTTATATATCATCGTTAACGATTGCAGAATTAGAGTTTGGAATTGCTAATAGTAATAATCCAGAAAAAAATAGAATCTCTTTATTAGAAGTTTTATCAGTATTTACCGTATTACCTTTTAAAGAGAAAGATGCTATCCCTTATGGTGAAATAAAAGCTAAATTAAGAAAGTCTGGGAATATAATAGGGCCAATTGATTTATTACTTGCCGCTCAAGCTGTATCTAATGACTTAATTTTTGTTACAAATAATACAAAAGAATTTATACGTGTTCCAAATATTAAATTAGAAGATTGGTCATTAGGATAAATATATATATGATAATTTTGACTATGTATCACTTATTTGGTAAAATATAATGGAAGAGGTTGTAATGGTAATATCAAAAGATGAACTATATAAAGAAGCTATAAATTTGTCCCCTATGGATAAAGCACAACTTGTAGAAGTTCTTTTATCAAGCTTTAATTTTAAAGGTAGATCTGAAATAGATAAGAAATGGGCAGATGAAGCAGAAGATAGACTAGAAGCAGCAAATAATGGATTAATTAAAAAAGTTTCAATGGATGATGTTTTTGCATCATTAGATATCTAGAATGAAAGTAGACTTTTTAGAAATAGCAGAAATTGAGCTTAAAGAATCTGTTGAATTCCTTAATGGTCAGAGTGAAGGTCTGGGCTTTGAATTTGCCAATGAAGTTAAAAGAACAATTAAGAGAGTTACTGATTTCCCTGAAGCCTGGACAAAATTATCCCCAAATTCCAGAAGAGCTCGTACTAACAGATTTCCATATGGAATAATTTATTCTCATACAGAAGATGAAATATTAATCATAGCTATTATGCATTTACATAGAGATCCAGAATACTGGAAAGAAAGATTATAAATATATACTTTCAAAGCTACATTTTAGGTAGTAGAATACATTAACTAACAGCGAAGGGAAAAGAACTTATTAGTTAGGTTTAATTGAGGAGTTTGGAATCTATTCTTCAAAGGAGATTGATCCCGTAACTGGCTTGTATTATTTCAATGCCAGATGGTATGACCCAACCCTTGGACGGTTCATAACAGAAGACCCCATTAAAGATGGGAATAATTGGCATGTTTATGTTAATAATAATCCTTTAACATTTATTGATCCGACTGGGCTAGCCACTATTCCTAATGGTGCAGTTGAATCTGGAGATATAGCTGTTGATAAGAGTGGTAATTATGTTTCCTCTAAGGGTGATAAAGGGCATGAAGCTACTGATATATATGGTCATAAAAAATCTAGTGGAAGGACAACAGGTGGTAGTGATTCATCAAGTGAAATACAAACTAGTGAAGAAGAGATTTTTTATGAAATTAATTATGAGAAAGGTTCTGAACCTACTGAAGAAGCTAATATAAGTTCTGGTAAGGATGACCTTCCTTGGTATGCAAAATTACCTATAGTTCCTCATAACCTAGGGAGTTCGTATTTTAATATTAAGTCACCTATGCATTTTACCAAATATGGTATTGATCCAGAAGTAGCTCAGGAATTATCAGATATAGAAAATAATGGAAATATAAGAGGAACAGCAATTGGTAGTGGGTTTGTTGCAAGTTATGTTACTGGAACAATGGCTGGATTTTTTACAACTATTGTTTCAGCTGGAGCATCTACTAAAATAACTGGAGGATCAACTGACGATATCATTACAAATATCAGTGTAGCATCACTCGCAGGTTGGATTCCAACAGGTTCTGAAATGAATAGTGTGTTAGGTGAGGGGGTTAAATCAGCTCTTGCAAGTGCTTTTTCACAAAAGGCAACCAGTGGTGAAATAGAAGCTAATATGGTAATATCTTATGGTGTCTTAGGTATGTGTTCACAATTTACTTATCTTTCAGGTTTTGTAACGCCTGACATCGGATTAAAAGTTTTAGGTGGGCAAGTAATACCTACAGTAGGTAGTCTTGTTATAGAAAATGAATTTAAGGATTAATTATTATATGAAGATTTTTTTTAGAATACTTGTACTTATAGCATTAGAATATGGTACTTTTTATTTAGTATCATATTTCATCTTGGAGAAAGCTTCATATCCTGGAGCTATTTTTA
>JADGFH010000989.1 GCA_016743925.1 Labilibaculum sp. | reverse complement strand
GTTAGTATACCTTCAAATAAGGTGACTGATTATTACGGAGATTTAGTATTTAATGTTGAATCGATGAGAAAATATCTTTCTAAAGAATCTTTTCGAGCAGTAATGAATGCTAATAAAAAAGGAGGAACCATCGATCGTAAAATGGCCGACGGTATTGCAGCAGGAATGAAAGCTTGGTCTATGGAAAAAGGGGCTACGCACTATACTCACTGGTTTCAGCCATTAACCGATGGTACTGCAGAGAAGCATGATGGTTTCATCGACTATGGTGATGGCGGTCATATGATCGAAAATTTTTCGGGTAAACTTTTAGCTCAACAAGAACCAGATGCGTCTTCTTTTCCAAATGGTGGAATTCGTCAAACTTTTGAGGCTCGTGGTTATACCGCTTGGGATGTTTCATCTCCAGCATTTATTGTAGGTACAACACTTTGTATTCCTACTATATTTATCTCTTATACAGGAGAAGCATTAGATTATAAAACACCTTTGTTGAAAGCTTTAGCTGCAGTTGATGAGGCCGCTGTTGGAGTTTGTCAATATTTTGATAAAAATGTAACTAAAGTTCATACTAACCTTGGTTGGGAGCAGGAATATTTCCTAATCGATGAGGCCTTGTATCAGGCTCGTCCAGATTTAGCTCTTACAGGTAGAACTTTAATGGGACACTCTTCTTCAAAAGATCAGCAGCTAGATGATCACTATTTTGGATCAATTCCAGAACGAGTTTCTAAATTTATGATCGAGCTTGAGCTAGAATGTCATAAATTGGGTATTCCTGCTAAAACTCGTCACAACGAGGTTGCTCCTTCTCAGTTCGAATTAGCTCCTATTTATGAGGAAGCCAATCTTGCTAATGATCACAATCAGTTGTTGATGGATGTAATGAAAAAAGTTGCCCGTCATCACAAATTCCGTGTTCTATTTCATGAAAAGCCATTTGCAGCAATTAATGGTTCAGGAAAACACAATAACTGGTCATTAGGAACGGATACAGGTGTAGTTCTTTTGGCTCCAGGTAAGAATCCTAAAGCAAACATTCAATTCCTTACCTTTGTCGTAAATACATTGATGGCTGTTTATAAAAATCAAGATTTGCTTAGAGCATCTATTTTAACAGCATCAAATAGTCACCGTTTGGGTGCAAACGAGGCACCTCCATCAATTATTTCTGCTTTCCTTGGAGATGAAGTTTCAAGTATGTTGGATAGAATTGTTGAAGAAGTTGGTGAAAGAAAAATGACACCAGATGAGAAAACAGCATTGAAATTAGGTATCGGACGTATTCCTGAAATTATTTTAGATAATACAGATCGTAACCGTACTTCTCCATTTGCATTTACTGGGAATAGATTTGAATTCCGTGCTGTAGGATCATCAGTAAATAATGCTGCTGCAATGACAGCTTTGAGTGCTGCAGTAGCTGTTGAATTGACTGAATTCAAACAGAATGTAGATGCATTAATTGAGCAAGGAATTAAGAAAGATGAAGCAATTTTCCAAATTCTTAAGAAAATGATTATTGCTTGTAAGCCTATCCGTTTTAATGGTGATGGTTACTCGGAAGAATGGTTGATCGAAGCTGAAAAAAGAGGTTTGACTAACATTACTAGTGTTCCTGAATCATTAATGAAATATTTAGATGCACCAGCAAGAAAAGCTTTAATTGGAAGTGGTGTGATGAGTGAGAAAGAGTTAGAGGCTCGTGTTGAGGTAGAAATGGAAAAATTTACCATGAAAATACAGATCGAATCTCGTGTTCTGGGTGATTTAGCGATTAATCACATTGTTCCAACAGCTGTTGCTTATCAAACGAAGTTGATCCAGAATGTTCAAGGACTAAGAGATATCTTTTCAAATAGTGAGTATGAAGAATTGTCAGTTGCTCGTAAAGATTTGATTAGAGAAATCTCAGGACATATTTCTTCAATTAAAGCTAAGGTGAAAGAAATGACCGAAGCTCGTAAAGCATGTAATGTTTTAGAAGAAGGTGTTGAAATGGCTAGAGGATATGATAAAGAAGTTCGTCCATATTTAGAGGACGTTCGTTATCATATCGATAAATTAGAATTGATAGTTGATAATGAAATGTGGCCATTACCAAAATATCGCGAATTGTTATTTAATAACTAATTCAGACTACAAT
>JADGFH010000988.1 GCA_016743925.1 Labilibaculum sp. | reverse complement strand
ATTATTAAAGGCATACTTGCAGTTAAAACATAGTCAAAGTCGCTATACTAGCTATTAAGCCCAAGCTTAACAATTGTAAAACCAACGGATTTATCTCCGTTAAAGCCTAAAAATAGAACGTTAAGGGTGAAGTTGTCTCTGTTAAAGCCTACAAAGAGAACATTAAGGGCGAAGTTGTCTGCGTTAAAGCCTACAAAGAGAACATTAAGGGCGGAGTTGTCTGCGTTAAAGCCTAAGAAGAGAACGTTAAGGGCGGGTTAAATGCAATTACAAGCATGTTAAATATAAGGTTATCAATATTAAGAGAGAGAACTAGTAAGTTAAAGACTAAACCAGAGAGACTAATACTGATTTTGAAATTTAATTGATAAAAGACACAAAATGATAAGGAATAACACTTGAGTAATTGTTCCATATATTTACATAAAATTCAAACTAATAAATATAAAGCGATGAAGAAAATAGTAAGCCTCTTTATAATATTATCAACAGTTACAAATCTATACGCCCAAACTGATAAATTTAAAAATGCATTAAACGCCTACTCTCTAGATTTATATCAAAATATAAAAATAGAAGATGACAATATGATTATGTCTCCTCTAAGTATATACACAGCACTATTAATAGCGTACGAGGGGGCTAATGGTGATACAAAAAATGAATTTCTAACAACATTAAATATGCTTGAGCCTGAATCGTTAAATAGCTTTAATGAATTCACTAAAAAGCTAAGCACGTGTTCAGATACTTCGAATAAAATGATCATTTCTAATGCCTTATGGGTTCAATACAATTTAAAGTATGATAAAACTTATAAAGAGAAGATTAACAATAGGTATTCTGCAAATTTTAAACTTATAGATTTCGCTAAAAATAAAAGGACTGTATCTGCAATAAATAGCTGGGTATCGCAGAAAACACAGGGGTGCATAAAGAATATCATAAATAGCAATGAGATTAATGAACACTCAAAACTCATAATTTCCAATGCTATTTATTTTTCGGGAACCTGGAAAGATGAATTTGACAAAGATGATACAAAACCAGCCAACTTTTATACTATAAAAGGAGATACAAGTCGTGTCGATTTTATGCATAAGACGGAAAACTTAGGCTATTACGAAAATTCAGAATTTCAGATACTCAGAAAACCCTATAAAAACTATGACAATTCATTTTGTATTATACTTCCCAAAAAGGGTAATACTTTAAATGGACTTGAAAATTCATTAAACAATACATTACTCAACAGCATACTAAGTAAAATGAGATACCCCGAAGTTAAACTTACAATGCCAAAGTTTAAACTCGAGAACAATTACTCGCTTAAAAAAACCTTGCAAGAAATGGGACTTAAATTAGCATTTAGCCCAGAAGCAGATTTTTCAGGAATTTCAAAAGATGAACAACTGATGCTAAGTAAAGTACTCCACAAAACTTATATTGAAATTAACGAGCTTAAAACAGAGGCTGCAGCTGCCACTATCATAGAAATTGAAGATGGCGAATCGGGAATGGAAGAGCCAGAGCCAAAAGTTTTTAATGCCAACCATCCATTCATTTTTCTCATATTAGATAACGAAACTGACGCCATCGTGTTTATGGGTAGATATGTAAAGCCTTAGAAATCAAAAGTTAGCTGAATAACTTCATTAGGCTTTATTTGATTAGATACGCCTATTCCTATCAAACGAACACTGTCTGTTAATTCAAGCTGATCAAGTAAATTATTTGATAATTCTAATACCTCTTCATAGTCAACTATCTCATGCAAAACAGTTCGAGAACGTGTAATCTGTTCAAAATTGCTGTACTTTATTTTCAAACTAATTGTACGTCCTTTAAATTTAGTCCGTTGCAGGCGTTTATGTAGATCAAGTGTAGCTTCTACTAATCGTTCTTTTAATTCTTCCTTAGTTCTAAGGTCATCTAAAAAAGTATTCTCTGTACTTACCGATTTCCTAATCCGATTTGGATTTACTTCTCTATCATCTATACCCCGAGCAATATTATAGTAGTAAGCACCATTTTTACCAAATAAGCGAGTCAATTCCAACAAAGAACGCTTTTTTAGATCCTTACCATGGAAGATTCCTATTTGATGCATCTTATCAGCTGTCACTTTTCCAACTCCAAAAAACTT
>JADGFH010000206.1 GCA_016743925.1 Labilibaculum sp. | reverse complement strand
AAAGCATATCTAAAATCGAGTGGTGAAATTTCTGGTAAAGCTTCATTAAAATCCTTGTTTTTACCATAGGTGTAGGCGATGTTTGCCTTGTGATAAATGGCTGGAGATAATTTTTGAAACCATGAAAGCTCGAAACCGCGCATAAGGGCATTGTCAATATTAATAAATTGCTTTACCCCAGGAGCTGTTTTCATCAGCGGCGATAAATCCGCTCTTATTTCTGAACTGATATAATCTTTTAAAACAGCGGCGAACAAGCTAATGTCTAACTCCGATTGATCTGTTTTCCATTTGAAATTATAATCCACTTGGTAATTTTTTTCAGATTTTAATCTGGTGTTACCAATTCGCTCATAAGGATCTACATCAACCGATAAATAGTTTATGAATCGTTCAGATAAGCTTCCGCTTCGTTCTGCTCGGCCAATCCATAAGCCCATTCTTATTTGTTTCGAGAAATCATGTGTGGCACCAAAGCTAACCGAAACATTCAGCTTGTCTGATGGGTTTTTCTGATTGGTAGCAAGAAATCGATCTGCTTTGTCTCTGCTCTCGGCACTATTGTGCTCTAAGCGAGAAGAGGCAACAAAATAGACCTCGTTTAAAGAGAAATGATATTCTCCAAACATTCCGAATTTAGAAATTTTACTGTCTTGCCAAATGTTATCCATTAGTGTTTTTCCCATCATTGGCCCCATAAGCATTTCGCGAAATCGGTTGCCTTCTGCTTCTTCCGATTTGTAATCGATACCAGCAAAAAGAGAACTTTTCTTAAATTGAAAGCTTGCTTCAGATCTGGCGCCGTAATTTTTCGTTTCAGCCAAAGTAATTGCGTTCACCATTCTTGGATCTAGGTTTTTGCCTAGATTATCCATTGTATGATCGACAAAAGAGCCGAAAAAGGAAGTGGAAAGGGAAGTGATTGCAGAATTTTTAAAGCTGATTTTATGCGCAAAATTTAAAAGCCAGGTATCATCTTCGCGCAAATCCATATTCAAAGCTGGGAAATCTACATCTTCAGCAAAATTGTTATTCGCAGATAGTTTTATGCTTTGTCTGTCTGATAATTTAAAAACACTGCTTAAACCAATGTTTCTTCGGTTAAAACCTGATGCGATTTTGTTGCCTTTCCCATCTTCATAATCTTCCCCTTCGCTGTAGGCTCCATACACTCCAAAATTGTAGAATTTGCCTTTTGCTCCGGCCAGAGCTTCTGTTCTGAATATATTTCCGTTGCTTTCATAGCTTCCACTCGCACGCCCAAAGCCCTTTACAGTTTCAGAAAAGCTAGCTGGCGCTGATTTAAAATGAATGCTTCCTCCAAATGCATTTCCAAATCGTAAAGAGTGTGGACCTTTGGTAATTTCTACCTGATCTACCATACTCATTGGTATTTGACTAGCAGGTGGATCCATTCGGTTGGGACATGCAGCAGTTGCGCTCATGCCATTGTCCATTACAATGTTTAATTGGTCGTATTTAAAACCACGAAGAACAGGATCGAAACCGTAACTTCCACTTTTTCGAATACCTCCAATTAGAGCACTCTGACTTAAAAAATCACCGGCATCATGTGAAAGTTTATCGCTGTTGCGAACTTCCATTACCTGATTTTTAGGTTTGTTGCTGCGAGCAATTACCGTTGTAGGCATCAGTGAGATGTAGACTTTATTGAGCTTGATAAAGCCAGAATTAAGCGCATTATTGATTGTTTCGCTATCGATCTCTTGTTTGCCATAGTTTACATGCGATAGTAATAGTGCTTGGTCAGGAACGAAATTGAGTTTAATTGTTCCATCAATTGTACTACTTCCAGTTTGGTTTTTATAGATGTAATGTACGTAGGCGATTGGCTCGCCAGTATCTGTATCTTGTAGTTTTATAGATTTTTGTGAATAGGCCCCTACTCCTAATAAGAGGAATAAAGCGATGAGAATTTTTTTCATGCGATTTTATTTAAATTCAGGATGTTATACTTCAATGTGGCTTTGTTCTACTTCATAAAAATGAAGATGCAACAATCCCATATAGTAAGATTTACAGTAAATTACCAAGAGCGTTTTATTATTGGCGATTTTGGAAATCTTTCGCCATATGCTTAAGAGGAAATATTACACTTTGGAGGATGGAAAATATCGAAGAAATATTGAATTGGATGTAATGGTTCTGAGTAGTTTATTTGATGTTTATGATTTAAAATAAAATTGTTTTTTTTAAGGCTATCAAAGCATGGTATAAACAATTGGAATTCTTTTTGATTAAGGTTTTTTTCAGTTGAATTTTCTTCCTCATGCTGTTTAATTTGCTTTTTAAGATGACACTTACCATGACAATTCATTTCCGGTTTATCCTTGTTCTCGCATATTTCAGCAAAGAAATCCTGATTTATATTAAAGTTAAGGGTAATAAGTGCCGACTCAAAAGTTTGAATTGAGAAAAGAAAAAGAAGTAGATATGTAGGAAATAGTTTCAAATAAATGAATTAGGCTATTCTTTTACTAAATATAAAGATTTTTAATTAAACTAGGATATATTAATATTGTGGTTGAAATTAAGATGAGAACCTAACTTTTTATTTTAACACTAATAATATTAAATACAATGAATAAAGTTTGTTTATTGTTCTTACTTGTACTAATTGGAGTATCATGTAAAGAAAAAAAAGAAGGTGAAGAATTGCGTGTTTTGCAGTTTAATATATGGCAGGAAGGAACGCAGGTTGAAGATGGATACAATGCTATTATTAATGAAATTATTAGAACAAAAGCAGATTTAATCGCTTTAAGTGAAGTTCGAAATTACAATGAAACTAATCTGGCAACCAGATTGGTTAATTCTTTAAAGGAGAAAGGTTTTACCTATTACGCCCTAAAAAGTCAGGATTCTGGTATTTTATCGAGATATCCAATTACCAAACAAGAGGCTATTTACCCAGTAAAAAATGATCAAGGGTCAATTACCAAAGCATTGATAGATAAGAATGGAACAATGATTGCTTTTTATAGTGCTCATTTGGACTACCGAAATTGTGCTTTGTATTTGCCTCGGGCCTACGATGGAACAACTTGGAAAAAGCTCGAAGCACCTGTTACTGATTTGAATGCAATTAGAGAAAATAATTTGGCTTCGAAAAGAGATGATGCAATACGTGCTTTTATTGCCGATGCTGCAAAAGAGATAGAGAAGGGTCGATTGGTATTTTTAGGAGGTGATTTTAACGAGCCTTCGCATAGAGATTGGGTGCAAGAAAATAAAAATAAGTACGATCATAATGGTGTTGTAATGAACTGGCACAATACGGTAGCTCTTGAGAAAGCTGGTTATTTGGATACTTATCGGGAAATATATCCTAATCCAATTAGTCATCCTGGCTTTACATATCCAGCCGATAATCCATTGGTAGAGATTAAGAAATTGGCATGGAGTCCTGAAGCAGATGACAGAGATAGAATAGATTTTATTTTTTATCAGCCGGATGTAAAATTAAAACTTAAGGCAGTTGCGATACTTGGCCCCAATGGATCTATTGCTAGGAATAAAAGAATTCCTGAATTATTACAAGATCCATTTATCAAGCCTTTAGGTGTTTGGCCAACCGATCATAAAGCTGTTTTGGCTATTTTTAATTGGAAGAAAAATTAATTGAAATTGCTTTACAGGTTATGTATAAATCGAGAAATAAGGATTCTATATCGATTATCGTGGGTTGAATATAAGGTGCCTAAAATGCTAAAAATTCTTTTTTCAACGCAAGTTCATAAAATTATTATCAACCGTATTGATAGAAACACAGCAGATGGGCATCGAATCCGCAAGTCGGTACCCATAGATGAAAGGCGCGTTAAAAATGAAAAACTGTTTGATCTCGATTTTGGACTTGTTGTTATTGAGAATTAGAAGTCACAAGTTCTAAATCGGGGGAGTTTTTTTCATTTAGCGCATGAGTCGTGATGGGTGACTGAGGAAGCGCGCCCTAGATTTTTTGCTTACTTTTTCATCAATGTACCGAACGAAGTGAGATTATGAATCCCCGTTAAAATTATGAATGAATCAAAAAGTAAGAGCCTTGTGGCTTTAACAAATACGAATACTTTAATGATTTGGATTTACTTACCTACTCAAAACAAAATAGAGTCAAAATAAGAAAGCTTACCTAACAGATAAGCTTTCTTTATATTGTAATACAATTAGATCTTATAGGTTAATCACCTTATCAGCATCAGCCTGAAGAGTGATAATGTCTGGCATACTACCTACATTTCCTACTTTTATCTGATCAGATAGGTCAAAATAATCCAAACAGGTTTTGCAAGCAAGCAGCTGAACACCTTTCTTAGATAAATTTTGCAGAGCTTCCAAAGCAGGAGAGTTCTCGCAGATGAGTTTTACACCTGCATTGTAAAAAACAATAATTTTAGGTGTTCGTCCATCAGCATCTAAAAGTTTAAAATAATTGGTAATCAGTTTTAAACCTAATTCTTCGCTGCCAGTTCCCATTCCATTTTGGGTAACTTGTATTAATGTATTTCTATGCATTTTATTTATTTTACATTAATGTATGGACCTTCAGAATCTTTACGTTCAATCATTTTCCCAACAGGGCTTAAATCAAATCCTTCACTTTTGGCGAGAGCTATAAATTCGTCAATATGATTGTTGTCTACAGCAACCAAAAGTCCACCACTCGTTTGTGGATCGCAAAGCAATGATTTCTGATCTTCGGTAATTTCTCCAATTAAATGACCGTAAGAATCCCAGTTTCTTCTGGTTCCTCCTGGTGTGCATTTTTGTTGAATTAATTCTTCTACACCATCAATTTTAGGAACCGAAGCGTAATCAATTTCAGCATTTACATTACTGCCTTCGCAGATTTCGCTTAAATGACCCAATAAACCAAAACCAGTAACATCAGTCATTGATTTGATGTATTCTTGCTCTCCAAAAACAACACCTATTTTATTTAAACTGCACATTAAATCAACAACAATTTGATTGTTTTCATGTGCAATTAGTTTCTTCTTTTCAGCAGTTGTAAGTACGCCAATGCCCAAAGGTTTCGTAAGGAATAGGGTGCAATTGGAAGTTGCTGTATTGTTTTTCTTTACACGATCGGTAGCAACAATTCCATTTACAGAAAGACCAAATACAGGATCGCCAATATCAATAGAATGGCCACCTGCTAATTGAATTCCAGCATCAGCACAAACATCTCTAGCACCTTCAATAACTTTTTGAGCAATGGCTGTAGATAATTTTTCCAAAGGCCAAGCTAAAATTGCCAAAGCCATTATTGGTTTTCCGCCCATTGCGTAAATATCACTTATGGCATTTGTTGCCGCAATACGACCAAAATCATATGGATCATCAACAATTGGAGTGAAAAAATCGGTCGTGCTAATTAAGGCTTGACCATTTCCCATATCATAAACAGCAGCATCATCCTTCGTATCGTTCCCCACTAACATTTTAGGGTTAGAAATTGCCGGACTACTACTTTTTAGAATGCATTCTAAATCTTTTGGTGATATTTTGCAACCACAACCAGCTCCAGGGCTAAATTGGGTTAATTTCTTTGTTTCCATAATGTTCTCGATCTTTTAAAACGCTGCAAAGATATTACTTTTTATGCTTCCTTATTCTCATGTACTTGTTTTATTGTTAAAATATTGAATGCTTGACTGATTAAGGCGAAAACTAAACTTGCGTGTTCTCAATTAGTTTTCCTCTGTGACACTCGGTGCCTTCTGTGGTAGAAAAATAGATCCTATATGTTCTTAATTGATGATGATTTCATTAAGTTTTTCTTTATCAGCAGAGTTTTAGTAATTTTGAAACTTATATAAAATTGAAATTTTGATAGTATCTAAATATTTCAAAATAGCATTGCCAATATTATTAATTGCGAGCATATTATCTGCCTGCTCTTCACCATCTAAATTAATTTTTGGGAGTGAGCCTTTAAAGCAGCAAGCTGAATATGTGGGGAATTGTGGTGCTTTTACCTGTGTAAGCGAAGTGAATTCCGAAGTGCAGGAAGATTTGGCTAAGAATGACAAAAAGATGCTTCAGATTTATTTGATTCGCCATGCAAAACCAAATGTGAAGAAGAATTTATTTTATTCTGTACAGGATGTGAAGCAATATTATCATGATTACGATTCCTCTCCGGTGATTGCAATTAACCCTGATGTGGTAAGCGTTAAATTAAATTCAAATCATGTTATTTATTGTTCGAGTATGTCTCGATCACAAGAAACAGCACTAAGTATCTTTGGGAAGCATTATCCTGTTGTTGCAGATGCGACTTTCCGAGAATTTGAAAGTAAGGTAATTAATGCAAAAAGTATAGTAAAACTCCCTCTTCCGCTATGGCAATTATTTAATAGAGGTACTTGGATGCTTGGATTTAATCATGGTGGAATTGAAAGCTATCGGGAGGCCAAGCAAAGAGCTACATGTGCAGCTGAAAATCTTGAAAAGGTTGCAGAACAAGAAGAAACAGCCATTTTGGTTGCTCATGGCATGTTGAACGGAGCTATTTGCAACGAGTTGGAAAAAAAAGGATGGAGGCAAATTCAAAAACAAGGCCATGTAAATCTGGGCGCTACCATCCTTGTAAAGATTGTTGATTTGTAATTTCTTAATTGAAACTTTTACTTTTTTCTAACCATCATTAAACCATGGCGTATTGGTAAAAGAACATTTTCAACTCTGGAATCTTCCTGAATAAATTTATTAAATTCTAAAATTCCACGAGTTTGCTTGTCGTGATTTTCTGTTTCATTCACTACTTTTCCATCCCACAAAACATCATCAGCAAGTATAAAACCACCACTTTTTATTTTTGGAAAAGCTGCTTCGTAATATTTAGTGTATTGATCTTTAGCTGCATCAATAAATACCAAATCGAAACTTTCTTCTATTTTTGGAATAATGTCAAGTGCATCTCCAACATGAAACTGAATGCGTTCTTCAAAACCAGATTTTTTGATGTATTTACGAGTGAAATACTCCAATTCGTCGTTGTTATCTATGGTGTGAATAATGCAATCATCGCTACTTCCCATAGCCATGCTAATTGCGGAATATCCCGTAAAGGTTCCAATTTCTAAAACACGTAAAGGGCGAATCATTTGACATGTCATTTTCAAAAATTGCCCTTGCAAATGACCTGATAACATCCGTGGACGAAGCATTTTCACATGCGTTTCGCGAGTTAAATCTTTTAACACCGAATCTTCACTTTCGGTGTGGTTTAATATATAGTCTTCAAGTTCTTTAGTAACTTCTATCATGCTTATTTGTACATCAAAGTGGTTAAACGATCTTTGTTTAGAATTTCGTTGGCAACTTCAATTAGTTGTTCTGCTGTAATGCTTTCAACTTTTTGATATAGTTCATCCAAAGAATCAATTCGATTGTAAAGCAAAAAGCTTTTGCCAATGCTAAGCATCAAATTTTCATTGTTCTCCGATGAGATTGCTATTTGGCCAATCATTTGGTTCTTTGCTCTTGTTAATTGTCCTGGCCCCAGTTTTTTGGTGCATAGTAAATCCATCTCCTTATTGATTAAACTAAGGCACTTATCTAAATTGCCTTTGTCTGTACCAAAATAGATGCTAAAAACACCTGTATCGGCATAAGGAGTGTAATTCGCCTCGATATTGTAGGCTAAACCATGTCGTTCCCTTAGAGACATATTTAGGCGTGAATTCATTCCCGGTCCACCTAATATATTGGTAAGCAGCGATAATGGAATTCGTCTTTCATCATCTAAATCGTAAGCTATATTCCCCATTACACAATGACGCTGATACGTTTTCTTGATCATTGTTTGTGTGCGAGCTTTATACGAATTTGGCTTTGTTCTTTTCTCAGTTCTAATACTCTCTGGAATATGTCCAAAGAATTTTTCGACCATTTTCACCAATTTCTTAAAATCGATGTTACCTACAGAACTAATCACCATTTGATCGGTGTGGTAATTATTCTTGATAAAATTTAAAATATCATCACGTTTAAAAGCTTTAACGTGCTTAGGAGTTCCTAAAATATTTCTACCAATAGGATCATCTTTGAATATTAATTCTTCAAAATCATCAAATATCAATTCTGATGGTGAATCCTTGTACGAGTTTATTTCATCCAAAATCACTTCTTTTTCCTTTTCCAATTCCTTTTCCGGAAAAATAGAGTTGAAGGTGATATCTCCAATTAATTCTAAAGATCTTTTGTAATCTTTATTTAAGAAAGTGGTATAAACACATGTTTCTTCTTTGCTTGTATAAGCATTAAGTTCTCCACCAACATCTTCCATTCTACTTAGGATATGATAGGCCTTACGCTTTGTGGTACCTTTAAACACAACATGCTCTATGTAGTGAGCAATCCCCCATTCTTCTTCTGTTTCATCACGCGAACCAGTATTCAGAATAATTCCACAGTGCGCAACATTTGCGTTTACAGTATGATGAATTAACCTGATACCATTTGATAATGTGTGAGTTTCGAATACCATATATAAATTTATTAGGCTGCAAAGGTAATAAGAAGTTTAGATTCCAATAAAATTAGTTTGTAATTTTATCAATTAAATTTGGTGATTTTAATTTTTTGCGTACTTTTGCATCGCTCAAGTAAAGAGGGTGCCATAGCTCAGTTGGTAGAGCAATGGACTGAAAATCCATGTGTCCCTGGTTCGATTCCAGGTGGCACCACCACTTTTTCTCGAGTAATAATACCAAAAGGGTGCCATAGCTCAGTTGGTAGAGCAATGGACTGAAAATCCATGTGTCCCTGGTTCGATTCCAGGTGGCACCACCCAAAGAGAGAAAAACGTTATGTTTTTCTCTCTTTTTTGTTTGTATTCAATTTAAGGAAAAGTATTTGGTCTGCCAGAAAGCTTTAAGGTCCAAATGAGACATGAAATAAAGGTTTAAGC
>JADGFH010000205.1:5247-8944 GCA_016743925.1 Labilibaculum sp. | reverse complement strand
TTAGTGGTGTGACTAGTTCACCTTTACTCTTTCGGATAACTTAAATTCTTATCTAATTTAATAATGTAAATATAAAGGTGGTGTGAGAGGTGCATCCCGTCGGTTAATTACCGGCGGAACCGTCTACTCGATTGGGGGTATGTGCTTTCTCTTCCACTGTCTCTTGTGTGTAAGCAAGACATACTCTTTTGCAATTTTGGGTTTGGCGTTGGCTCGTGCGAATTGCAAATGTGTATGGCTTTTACGTTGGCAGCTATGGTCTTGTTATTCCATTTATAAAAGTGTCAACAAAACCTAAAATCTTTTCAGTTACCCTTTCTGCTACCGTTTTCCTTTCTTTCAAACTTGGTCTATGATTCATCATCTCAATTATATCATCTCGAAGTGGCTTTTTCTCCGTGAATAAATAATTACCAATTAGTTTCTGTAATTTTTCTGAATTTAAATTTTCATCATTGCTTAAATTTTCAAGTGCTAAAATTTTCTCTTTGCTCCAATATTCTGCAAATTGGTCTGGAATATCGTCCGAATCTTCAATTATTGGTAAATTCTCCTGGATAAAGCGTTCAATCAATTCTCTTTTACTACGCATTTGAGCATCACCTGATATTAATTCTATGATTGCCTTTTTCTGTTTTTCTTGTTCCTCCTCTGTTGCATCTTTCAATTTAGCAAGGAGTTTCAGAATATAGGAAACGTTTATTTCGTCTCTATGAATAAGTTCCAATTCAAAATCAACATCGCTCAAAATTGATACTTTCTCTTTTTGATTAGCTGTTTTTGCTTTATCGTAAAGGTCAAGATATTTACTTTTGTAGTCCTCGAAGTTTTGTTCAGACATCAACAAGTCGTCAAACGTAAATTCTGTAAATGTTGACAGAACATTTTTCAAACGCATTAATTCCCTGAATGCTTTGATAAATTCAAGTTCCTTTTCTTCATCGGGCAAATCGTTTACACTATTTACCGTTGGAGCAATTTGAAGCAATTCAATAAATGCCTGATTGAATTTAGCAACATATTCTTCATAGGGTTGCATTATTATTTCGTCCTTGGCATTTATATTCGAGAATAGTGAAATAGCGTCATCAGTTGCACCTTTCAGGTTACGGAAACAAACAATATTACCCTGTGATTTTAATTCATTCAAAATCCTATTTGTTCTGGAGTATGCCTGAATCAAACCGTGGTATTTCAAGTTTTTGTCAATGTAAATTGTATTTAATGCTTTGCTGTCGAAACCCGTTAAAAACATATTTACGACTAATAACACATCAATCTGTTTGTGCTTAACACGCTTTGCAATATCGTTGTAGTAATTGTAAAAACTCTGACTGTCTTTTGTAGTATAATTGGTTTGAAACTGCTTGTTATAATGTCCAATAAATTCTTCTAATTGGTCTCTTGTATGCAGACTTTCATATTTATTCCTTGGCTCTGCAACCACATTTAAATCTACATCATCAAAATCGGATGTGGTGAAACCTAAAGCATCTTTATCAGTTTCGTTTGCCTGAAAAGAAAAAATGGTCGCCACTTTCAAATTATGCAATCCTTCTTCCTTTTTCTTATGAAATAGCTTGTAGTATTCAATCAAAGTATTTACGCCTGACACGGCAAAAATACTTGTGAATTCACGGCTATGAGTTTTGCGGTTATGATTAGCTATTATGTAATCAGTAATATTATTCAAACGCTCAGGAGCATTCATTACCTCAGTTTCGTCAATGGCTTCTACGTTAATATCCAAAATATGGTCTTTCTTTTTGAAAGTGCTGATGTATTCAACTGAAAACTTCAATACATTTTCATCTCGAATAGCATCAGTAATCACATATTTATGAAGATTATCACCGAACAAATCTTTGGTTGTACGTGCAATTGCTTCGCTTTTGTTTGCATTTTTATCAAAAATTGGAGTTCCTGTAAAACCAAACATCTGGCAATTGGAAAAGAAACTTTTAATGTCCTTATGTGTTTTCCCGAATTGACTACGGTGGCACTCATCAAAAATATAAACGATACGTTTGTCTTTCAACGTTTCCATTTTACTCAAATAACGAGCTTTACTAATTGCGTTATTAAGTTTTTGGATTGTGGTAACAATTAATTTATTGTCTCCTGTAAGTTGATTTACAAGGGCGTTTGTATTGTTTGTGCCGTCAATGCTTCCTTTACTAAAACTATTAAATTCTTTAGTAGTTTGGTAATCCAAATCTTTGCGGTCAACTACAAAAACTACTTTATGAACTTTGGGGAAATTGGTAAGTATTTGAGCTGTTTTAAACGATGTAAGTGTTTTGCCAGAACCTGTAGTATGCCAAATATAACCGTATTTCTTTGTGTTTTGCACACGTTCAATTATTGCTTCAACGGCATAAAACTGATAAGGACGAAGCACCATTAAGACCTTTTGTGATTCATTAAGAACCACATATTTTGTAATCATCTTGGCGATGTGGCAAGGCTCTAAAAACACATTGGAAAAATCAGACAATTGTGTGATGAGCTTATTGTCAACTGTGCTCCAGTAAAAAGTTTGTTTAAATGTGCGTGCTTTTACAGAATTGTTGGCATAGTATTTAGTATTTACGCCATTGCTAATTACAAAAAACTGAATAAACTGAAATAATCCGTGACCCGCCCAATATGAATGCCTTTCGTAACGATTCGTTTGGTTAAAAGCTTCTTTAAGTTCTAATCCTCTGCGTTTCAACTCAATTTGAACTAATGGCAAACCATTTATAAGAATGGTAACATCGTAACGATTTTTGTAAGTACCTTCCATTGTTACTTGTTGAGTAACTTGAAACTGATTTTGACACCAATGAATTTGATTGATTAATTCAACAGTTTTATGTTCGCCTTTATCGTTGGTATAGGGAACACGGTCTCGTAGAATTTTGGAACGCTCAAAAATATTACCCTTATTGATGTAATTAAGAATTTGCTTGAAATCATTATCCGAAAGTTCGGTTTTATTATGAACTTCTAATTGCGATTTCAGATTAGCCAACAAATCTTTTTCATCTTTTATGACTACACTTTTATAACCCAATTCTTGCAATTGAGCAACCAAGTTATTTTCTAATAATTGTTCGGGTTGTGCTGTCATACTTCTTGTTTTTCTCCTACAATTTTGGCTAATGTAATAATCTGATTTGTTACAAAATCAATCTTTGCTTGTTCCTTTAACACAGAAGGATTATCAAGCATAGCTTTTGCAACTTCATCTCTAAACGGTTTCTTTTCTGTAAAAAGAATATCATCAACAAGTTTATTTAAGCCTACTGTATCTAAATTATGAAACTCAGCAAATTCATTTATTTGTGTTTCCCTGTCTTTTCCTTTCAGAGTTTTAAAATCAAATGATTCGAATGGTGTTTTCTTTTTCTCTGTCTTTGTGAGCTTTTTCTTAGCCGTTTCTTTAGGTTTTTCCTTTTGTATCTCTTTTACTAATTCACTAATAGAAACAGATATATCTGCATTCGAGTATTTATTTCTAATGTAGTTACTCATATGGGTTAAATCAGGATAAACCGCACCACCGTGAATATTCAATGATTCTAATTGTTCCAACAAAACCTTTTTCGTTTGTGAATCAATTATGATTGTCATTTTGGGTAATTGATGTAATTTTTGTTTTACGTCTTCACCCTTGCCAACGAAAATGAAATCTCCACTCTGATTGTTGATT
>JADGFH010000205.1:0-5237 GCA_016743925.1 Labilibaculum sp. | reverse complement strand
TTTAATAAACCAAATCTTAGATAAAAACTCATCGGCTTTTTCTTTATCTATGTCTGCATTTATGTGGTTGAATAATAAAGGCAAGTAATCCAACTTTTTATCTTCAAAGTTTAGAAAATCTGATTTTTTCGTTGGTAGAACAAATGTGTAAATTGTACCGTCATTGTCTCTTGTATCCCAATTATTACAGGCAAAAAAGATAGCAACAAGCGGATTTCTTGTAATATCAAGTAAGCGGGTTGGCATTCCAAAATGCTGCATTGTTATTAGTCGCTCATAAACTGTTTTGTCGTTTTGGAAGGCATCGGGTTTTAATGATTGTATTTCATAATACATTTCACCTTCATTATTCAAGTATTTTGCTTCTCGCGTAATACTCGCATCCAAATTCCACGAAGAGTTTGCCTGACCACGATACAGTTTTCCAGTATCCTTTTTACCCATTATTTCCAACAACTCTCGTAACTCTTCCTTTTCACCTCCTCCATTCATTGAAAAGACAAAGTGCAGTTCAGATTTTTTGGAATCTAAAATGTATAAATTATTAACATTCTTCCTTAACTTTGGGTTAGAGTCCTTCGTAATCTTTTTAATCTCCTTGCCCGATTTAGAGTCATATATATAGTCCCTATCAATTTCATCAAGCTTTGTGATTAACTCCACACCCTGATTAGTCAATGGGTAGTTGATATAATCGGCTATAAAAAATTTGTGAATAGGCTTTGTATATTTATTACATAAATAGGAAATGTAAGTAATCAAGAAATTCGCTTTTTGCTTCTTAATTATCTCAGTAAAATAAACCAGCTCTTGCTTTTTCTGTTCAAATTCATTTTCCGACCTATTGAGAATTTGTTTTTTAAGTCGCTCAACTTCTATCGAAATGTTTTCCTTTACCTTTTGCAATAAAGTCCACAACAAATACTCTTTAATGTATTCATACTTTGCTTCTTGACCTTTTTTAGTTTCTTCCGAAAAAAGTCTATTGAGGTTTTTTACAATAATCTCGTTCCTTTGAGAACTTTGATTGATATTGATGAATAAATCGCTATCATCGAAAAAGAAATCGCCAATTGCGTTTATTCTATCTTTTTGATTGGATGTTAAATTAAAATGCTGAAATGAAAAATCACTTTCTTGTTCAAAGAAATCTACCGACCAGTAAAAGTACTTTCGGGGTTCTCCTGATATGGAAAACAGGTCTGTAATGAATTATTTGAACTCATTGTCAATTGATTCTTGTATTTTTTCGAAACTATCCATTACACAAACATTTTTTGTAATAAGCCTTGTTTATATTTCAATGATTCATCAACTTGATTACTCACTTTGTCAATGGAATTATCAATGGATGAAAGGAAATCTGTTATTTTGGCTTGTTCATTAATATGTGGATATGGAATTTTTTCATTTTGATATTCAGAAATCCAATATCTCTTATGTTCTGACAAAGGGAAATTTATTGTTCTCATTACTTCATAAAAAAATCTGATATTAAGATTTTCATTTCTGGGAATTAACATTTTCATTGCAGAGGATTTAGCCTTAAAAGGAAAATCTACGAAATGAAAAGCTGTTGTGAAATCATCAAAAATTATAGTTGGCAAATTATCTGAAAAGACACCTTCTTTTTCATCAGTATACCCTAAAATGAACTTTTTACCAGCAGTCAATACTGGAGTTGTGTATTTATCTTTATAATCCGTATCTGAAACCAAGAACTTAGTAGGTTGTAGGTAATCTAAAACATCCCCCAACTTCTTTTCTTCCCATTCAGGAAAATTACTCCCATCATCATCTTTAAACCGAATTTCTTGTTTAAAGATTTTTCGCATTACACCTTTTTTGTATTCTTCTAATTCGGCTTTCTTTTTACGTAATATGGCAATACGCTTATCCATTGTGCTTAGGAAGTTAGCTATTTTGCTTTGTTCTTCGAAAGTCGGTATTAAATATTTTAGCTTTTCAAATTCTTTCTGACCTAAAGTTTTATTTCTTCCTGCTCCGCCAGGAGAAGCCAAACCAAGTAAATGTTTTCCTTTGCGAGTAAGATAATAGTGTAGTAAATAATCGACATTAGAAGTGTTTTCTTTTGGTTGATACATTGGAAAACGATGAGAAGCTATTAAGCCCTCTTCTTTTTCAGATGTTTTTGCAACAGCCAATTCCCAAGCAAAAACTATGTTTACAATAAACATATCTTTTTGAATCCAAAAAACCCTTTTGTTTCCTAATGACTTCCCTGTCACTGGCTCTTTATGAAATATCCCTTTACCGTGTGAACGTATTCCTATCTGTTTATAAAATACATCCTCTTCAACTTCAACAGGAATTGAAACCCTTGAAACTAAATCCTTGTTTCTTTGGAACTCCCATTCGGCTTTAAACTCAGGGAAACGTAACTGTGGTATTTTGTTTAAATTCCCCATCTGTTTTTAATATAAAGTAGGTTTCCCATTTTAGGTTGATAGTTTGGATAAAAGTCTTTTTTGAATAATTGGATTGTGCTTTCGTTTCTTTCAATCAGCTTATTTTCCAAAAGATACATTAAGGCAATGGATGGGCTTCTTGATTCTCCCAGACTGCAATAAATAAAAACTTCGCTGCCGTTTTTAATATGTTGATGTATAAAATCCAGTGCAGGATTAATCATTTCATCGTTAACATATTTAGGATTGTCGCCATCAATCATATTCAGGTAAATCGCATCATCCTCTTTTTTAAACAAATAATAAGGGCTTGAAGGATTACAACCTCTCCCTTGCCAGCCAACAACCGATTGGTGCGTAACATAGCCTTTTACTCGATTTAAGGCACAAACAATCTTCATCCCTTGCTGTTTGGCTATTTGATATTCTTCTTTAGTGCCTACAAATATTTTATGCTCTCCTATCTTTATCATTCGCTCAGCTTTTTGATATTATTATCAGCCAAAAGAATTTTCATTTGCCCAATCGCTATTTGATTCAGCTTTACAAGACGGTTGGTTTGCAATAATTCTTCGTTAATAAAAACTGCATTAATATTCTCTAAATTGGAAAGGCAAACTAACTGGCTTACATTGGAATAGTCACGGATATTTCCTTTTAGTTCAGGGTTTTCATCCCTCCATTGTTTAGCCGTTTTTCCAAATAAAGCTATATTTAACACATCGGCTTCGTTGGCATACACATAACTTATTTGTTGTGGCGTAAGGGTGTCGGGTATCAAGTTTTCTTTTATGGCATCGGTGTGAATGCGATAGTTTATTTTGGTTAACTTCCGTTTAATATTCCAATCAAGCTCTTTAGCCTGTTGACTTTTTAGATGTTGAAATTCTTTTATCAAGTAGAATTTAAACTCAACCGAAACCCACGATGCAAATTCTAAGGCAATATCAATATGTGCAAATGTTCCACCATATCTTCCTGATTTTGATTGCAAACCAATGGCATTGGTGGTAGCAATCCATTTTTGCGGTGATAGTACAAAGTGATTGTAGCCAGCTTCATTTCTAAACAGGTCGAATTCGACCTGTTTAAAATCTGGGTTATGTAATTTCTCCCAAAGACCAAGCAATTCAATGGTATTTTTGCTTCGCATCCAATTTTTAATAATATCTCTGGGAGCGTCTGGGTTTTTATATTTGGCAATGTCGGTAATACATACAAAATCTTCCTGTCGTGTTTTAGTAAAAGCAACCTCAACACCTTTTACGTCTATTTTAGTGCTTTTTTTACTCATTGTCATTGATTTTAAAAGGTGGAACAATGCCTAACTCATTACAAAAATCAAGAATCTCCTTATTTACATCAGCAAGTTCATTGTCGTAAGAAATTAAACGCTCAGACACTTCACTTAAATCAATATCTTTTTCTTCTTCAAAAGTATCTACATAGCGAGGTATGTTCAGGTTGTAGTCGTTTTCGGCAATCTCATCCAATGTTGCTACATAGCTATATTTATCCTTAGTTTCCCTTGTTCTGTAAGTGTTTATGATATTTTCAACATCAATATCCCTGAATGTATTTTGATTTGTTTCTTTTATAAAATGTTCATCTCCACTGGCATCAATAAAAACAATATTGTCGTCTGCTTCACGACATTTTTTAAACACCAAAATACAGGTTGGAATACTTGTACCATAAAAGATATTTGCAGGCAACCCAATTACAGCATCTAAATAATTAAGGTCATTTATCAGGTATTTGCGGATAACACCCTCAGCAGCACCTCTAAACAATACACCGTGCGGTAGCACAGTCGCCATTGTACCATTGTCGGCTAATTGGTGTATCATATGTAAAACAAAGGCGTAATCGGCTTTGGTTTTTGGGGCTAATTTCCCGTATTGACTAAAACGCTCATCAGTACTATTCAGCGGATTAGTATCACCTTTCCAGTGTGCAGAAAATGGCGGATTAGCAACTACTGCCTCAAAGCGTTTGTCAAAATGTTGTGGGTTTTCTAAAGTATCTTCTTGCTGTATGTCGAATTCACGAAAATGCACATCGTGTAAAATCATATTCATACGTGCAAGGTTATAAGTGGTACGATTGAGTTCTTGTCCGTAAAACTCACTTACGTCTTTCACCTCTCGTGCCACACGCAAAAGCAAGGAACCCGAACCACAGGTTGGGTCGTAAACTGATTTTAGTTTGGTTTTTCCAGTGGTAACAAGCTTTGCCAAGATTTTGGAAACTTGCTGTGGTGTATAAAATTCTCCTGCTGATTTTCCTGCTCCTGCTGCAAATTTTGCAATTAAATACTCGTAAGCATCACCCAAAACATCTGCTTCAACATCTTCAAGCCTAAAATCTATTTGGTCGAGACGACTAAGAATTTTCACAATCACTTCGTTTCTTGCTCCAACAGTTCTTCCAATTTTGGTAGAAGTCAAATCCAAGTCCTCAAACAAGGCGTTAAAGTCTTCTTCAGATTCGGTATTTTGAGTACTTTGCTCTATATGGTTTAAAACAGCTTGTAAATCTTCGATTATATAATTGCTTTCGCTCTCAGTATCAGAGTTCCCTTTTTTAGCAATTTCGGAAAACAATTCTTTAGGTTGTAAAAAGTAGCCAAGTTTCAAAAGCGATTCATCTTTTATGGCTTCCAATATTTCAGGGTCAGTTACCTTTTTGTAGTCGATTACCTCTTCACCTTCCAATAGGTTGTTGGCATACAAATACTGCTTCTCACTGAGGTATTTATAAAAGATAAAGCCCAGTATATAGTCCCTGTAGTCATCTGCACTAATC
>JADGFH010000987.1 GCA_016743925.1 Labilibaculum sp. | reverse complement strand
ACAGCTATAATATCCTCCATCCCAAAATAAATAAAAACTTGAATTTGCTTGAGGAATAAACCTTAATTCGGAAGTTATAACCGAATAACTTGATGCTATAAAAGCTTCTTCATTAAAACCACGAATTGACGATAGTCCTCCAATTCTAAATAAATCATTCTGAAACAATTCTTTTGAATTTTTAAAGCCTCCCTTATTTCTAACCCGAAAACTCATCTTCTTGCTAAGAGGAATATTATATTCTAACATCCAATCCGCAGTTATCATTTTAGAAGACAAATCCATATTCTCATATAATTCATCAGGAATATTAGAATTCTTTTTTAATTGATGATTTCCTCCTGCTATTGAAAAATTCACATCCCAACCTTTTCTGGGATTAAAAGAATAATCTAAATTTTCAAAGTGATATGAAATTCCAAACAATTGCGACTTCACATCAGCATAGTTAGGCAAAACCGTAATACTCTTTAGATGTTCCGAAGAAAGTAAGGATGATGAATTTAACTCAAAATATAATTTGATATAGTTCTTTCCTGTTTGAGAAAAACGAAGACCTGCATCTAGAGCTGTAGTAATATATGTAGAATCTAGTTTTTGAATATCAAAATTTAAATCAATACCAATATTTGAAGAAAAGAGATATGGATACACCAAACCCAATGATAAGTTCTGGCTTTGCTCTTTCAACTTTTGCCAGTTAAAATGAATACGCTCTCCAGCTTGAAAGGTATTTTCCAACAATAGTTTCACCTCTCCTGTTAACTCCAGCTTATTGTCCTTTTTGTTTGACTGAAATCCTACAATTCCATCGAACTGATTTGCTGATTTCTTTTTCAGATATGCATAAACCTGAGCCTTTCCTTCAGAAAATTCTATTTCAGCAGGCTTAATTTCTTTTGCAAAATTTAAGTTATTCAGCTTATCAGACATAGACACACTTTGTTTTTCTTGATAATTCTGATTTGGAAAAATTCCTAAATATCGCTGTAAAAACTTTGCTTTAACATTTGATGTTCCCTTTATTACAATACTATCCCATACAATTTTATCATGCGCATCTATAATCCAAGTTCCACTAATATTTTTATCATCAATGTCAATACTTTCAATTTCGATTTGCGCAAAAGGATATCCTTGATTTCCCAAATCAGATAAAATATCATCATTCAATTTCTTCAAATCGGAAAAATGATTTTTTTTCTTTTTCAAATCTAAAATTCCAAATTGAGAAGAGTTTGTTAAATTCTGTTTTGATTCAATGAATTTAACATCAATCCATTTGTATTTTTCGCCCAAATAAACAAAAGCATGAATTGTATCATTACTATAACTAATAGAATCGATATTTGCCTCTAAATAGCCACTCTGTCTAATTTTGGATATTTTATGATACAATCTATCGATGGCTAATTCTTTCAAACTAAACTTCTCACCTCTTAATTTTACAAGCTCATGAAATCCAACATCTGATTGATTTCCTATGATATTAAGCACGTAGACTTCCTCTTGACAATAGGCAAAAGCAATCATTAAATGGAACAGTATTATTACTAAAAAAGCTCTCTTCATTAATTAAATTCAATATCTTGCAAACAAAAGTAAGACAGACGAAGTATAAAAGACAATAAAAATTTAACAAAACACAAATAATCGCAATTTCTATTAAAGCAAGCTTAATTTTTTATATCTTTTGCTCAGTTTTAAAATAAAATTACTAGATCTTTAATCTTAAAACCTATGAAAAAAGCACTTTACGCAATAGCAATTATATTCCTATTGGGAATAATTTCAACATCATGCGCAGTTGATAAAAAATGTCCAGCTTATACAAAATCAGATACGACTAGTACAAGTAAAAATGTTTAAATCGACTAAAAAATCTCAGTAATGAGATTTTTTTTTGGATCAAACTCAACAATTGCAATCGTTTTAACCAAGCCTTAATAGCTGTACCATAGAACATTAAGCTTTATTTATCGATAAAAAAAATAAGCATTTTTTTTGCAATTTACTGTATAAAATATTATTAAAATACATACTTTTGCCGTTGAGAAACAAAGGGTTTATAAATTAAAATTTATACACAATGTCAAAGATTAAAATTGGTATCAACGGATTTGGACGTATTGGACGTTTCGTATTCCGTCA
>JADGFH010000204.1 GCA_016743925.1 Labilibaculum sp. | reverse complement strand
GTATATGTTAACTTCTTAATAATAATCAAATGTGTTGGCTTTTTTTGCCTTGCAGGTAACGTATGTGTAAAGTACAATGCACTTTATATCACTTATCTGTTTCTTTTTGTAAGTTGTTGTAATTGTAGTCCTTTATTTTCTAAAATTTGCATTGAAGGATTTCTGTTTTTGCAAGAGAAATACGCTTATAACCTGTTGTTATGTAATGTTCTGTTTAAAACCTAACTAAGGTATCCTTTTTTGAAGAGATTGTGAAAGTGAAATGCAATAAATATTATATAAAGTATATGGAGGCTGTTATAATAGGCAAAGTATGGGTATAAAAAGGCCACAACGGGCCTTTTTCTTGTTTTAGTGCTAAAATTGTGTTTGTGGATTGATGCTAGATATCATTTTTTAGGTTTTCACCCGAAATAAAAAACAGAACACTTTCTGATCGAATGTGTTCTGTTTTATTGTTGGCGTGCTGGGATGGAATACTCTTTGTATGATTCCTTATTGTTATTTGCATGCCTGATATCAAAAAGTGATCAATCGAAATCTTACAGATCAAGCTCCGAGAATGCTCCATTTTCCCATTTTAATGGAATAAAGGTAAACTGCCAGTTCTTAGCGTTTTTCCTTGGGATTTTTATGAGCACCGTATTTTTTCCTTTCACCAAATTAATAGATGTCGGATCGCGGTACAAATACGATTCATCGGTAATAGGTTTTCCTGCTAAGCTACCTGGCTTTTCCCAAACAGGAGGAGCTATTTCCTTGCCGTTTAACCAGACCTTGCAACCGATAACATTGTACCATTCACCTTGAACAGGATTATTTTTATTGGGGAAGGCTAAATATTTGTAATTAAAGTTGATCCAAGCATGTATACTTTGTGCACGATCGGAGTAAATTTCAGTAGTTGCATATGCGGTTGAATTGTCATCCTTGTGCAAAAAGTTAGATATATCATTTGCTCCGCCCCAAATGGAGTCCTGCCAGGTATAAGTAGTACCCTTCAGTGTATACTCATCTTTTATTTCTGTTTCGGGTTCAAAGGCAGTACGAGTATCCCCTTCATTTGGAAAAGGACCAATAAGTCGCCATAACATATTGGAACTGGCCACAAAACCAAACTGATTGGATATGCTGCCTTTAAAGAAACGATCTCTGTGGCTTGCCAAACGTTGCTCATACTCAGCAAAAGCCTTATATCTTGCTGTATTGTATCTTTCTGCTAAATACTTTTCGTCTTTATAGGTAATGGCATTGGGATTACCTTGCCAAATGCGCTCTGAAAATGTGATTGTTGATGGATACACAGCACCTATTCGCATTTCTGTTTCTTCATCTTTTACCATTTTATCAGGCCAATAACAATGAATACCTCCCAAATAATGGGTATCATCACCTTGGGTTACATTGCAATATCTACGGTTAAAAACCTTCCATATTTGCAAGGTGGGATGATGGCTATTGATATAAGTACGAGAGTCAATGCTAGGGTTGCTGGTTAATTCCGCATTCCATGATTGCTGTATTACACTGTCGTTTGCAGGTGCTTCCCCACGGTGCCAAATAATTACTTTCTTTCCTTTATTCTGAACATAGTTGGTCATTTCCTTTGGAAAAGCAGGGTAAGTAGCTATGCTGGTTTCATCGGTTCCGATATGAAAATATTCTCCATCGAAAACATTCACCCATTCATCAACCAATTTTTTAAGAATAGCCACACCCGATTGGCTGGCCATTTTAAAACCAAAAGCTCTCTCAAAATAAGCCGAATGACCGGGCATATCCAATTCCGGTATAATTTCAATGTGACGTTCCTTAGCGAAATCAATAATTTCATTCATTTGTGCAATAGAATAAAACTCATCTCTACGCTCCGTAATTGTTGGATCATTTAAAATGGGATACGCCTTACTTTCCAATCTGAATCCAGGGTTGTCGGTTAAGTGAAAATGGAAATAATTGAGTTTGTATTGAGCAAATATGTTCAGCTGTTTTTTGATTTCTTCAATACCAATAAAATTACGACCAACATCGTGCATAAAGCCTCTTATTTTAAAGGCTGGCCAGTCTTTTATAGAACAGTAAGGAACCGATAAATTGCGATTGGTATTTACAATTAATTGCCTGAAAGTTTGTACCCCATAAAACAATCCACTGCTTTCAGGAGCAGTTATAGTAACTCCTCTGGCATTTACTTTAATGGAATAGGCATCTGCCTGAGTTGTTCCACTTACAGCTCCCTTTACTAAAGTTATATTTCCTTTAGAAATGGCAGAATCTTTTACCTTTAAACTGAACTCTGTACCCAATCTTTCCAAAGCTTTAAGAGCAGAATTGCATACTTCCGAGTCAACTAAATTATGGCTAACCCTCAGGTTTTTTAAATTGAAATTTCCCGAGTTCCATACTACTTCATTAGGAAATGGAATAAGTGCTACAGGAGCATTATTTAGCGTTTCTTTTGGCACAATAGCTTGCCAATCATCAACCATTTTAAAGCAGGGAACTTTACCATTATAGGTAATGAAAGCATCCACCCAATCGGCATGGTCGCTACCATTGCCATTACCGCCATCGCTAACACTAATTTCTAACAATTGCGCTCCTTTAAGATCCACATTAATCTCTTTAGCCGCATTGCCTTTTGTCATTACACCGCTCTGATAGGCAATAACATTATCTACCTTAATCGTAAATTCTACGCTACCGGTAGATTCATCATCTAATCCTACTTTTGCATTAAAATTTAGCGAAGTACCGTGCAAATTAAATGCATTGGATGCGATGGCATGTGTGCCTATCCCTTTTGAATAAGTGACCCCATTAATTTTCAATGGATTTCCATCAATGGATAAATTGGCTTTAGCTGTTCCCCAGTCGCTATTAAACTTGCTTGTGGGCATATCGTTAAGCCAAATGATTTTTTGAGCATTAACAGATACTGCTGCAAAAAAGCACAAAAAGAGTAATAAGAATTTCATGATATAAAATTTAAAGCATTAAATAAAAGTTTCATCTAATCTATAAATCACGGAGTATCCTATCAGGTAAAAAAAGGAGGACTATAAGGGGGGGTGATCTAATCTTAAATTCTGTAAAACAGACTTATAAGATGTTGAATATTTTTCGCCATACATACTCTCAAAACGTTTGTAAAACGCAATATAACTACTTTTTGCTCCTGAATGGTTGCCACTTAAATGGTGAGTTTGTACTTTTAAGCGTAAAGCTTCTTCACTTACAGGGTCATAAATAAATAAAGTGTCCGCAAGCTTATGGCTGAGCCATGTTTCTTCTTTTACATTTATGGTGGAAGATATTTCTATTAAAATTTGAATGATTTCATCCATTATTGCACTTTTCACTTCATCCAGCCAAGATATTTCAATGTTGGGCAAAAAGGAACCTTTACCCACCACATTTAGTAAATGAAGCAATTGTTCTTTGTCCAGCTCAACCTTTTTCTCTAAATCATTTCCCAACTTCTTATATATCGTTTTGTATATATGATAATCAAATATGACCTGATCCGATATAATCACTTTCCAACTCTTATTCTTGTATTCAAACGTTACGGTTTGAATATTAGAAGTCAATTCTTTTAATTTTTTTATTGACTTCTTACGGTTGCTAGCTGCATTATTTTCGTCTGAATCTGGCCAAAGTATTTCTGCAATTTTCTTCGATGAAATACCCTTTTCATTTTCTTCAGAATATAATAAGAGCAAAACAAACAATTGACGTAATTTGGGTGAGAAATCAGAAGATATTTCTTCTCTATGGGTATTATACAGTGTAAATTCGCCAAAAAATCCAATGGAGTCTGGCTTACTATTATCTATAGCTTCTTGTGATTTGTTTTTTCTTTTATAAAAGAAGAATAGTAACAGCAATACCCCTACACCTATACCAATCAACAGTGACCAATATCTAAAACGCTTTTTAGCGGCTCTGTTGTAAATGGTTTTCATTTCTGCTTCATCTATCGCTCTTTGCCAAACCATCAATTCATCCATGTAACCAAAAAAATATTCTCCTCTTTCACTTTTCGCAATGTTTAAATAGGATGCAATTCGTTGAGGATGGCTTACTCGTGAAGAATCAATAATACTCCCATTGTGATAAAATCGTACCCATTCATCAGGTTGGTAGGAGAATGCGATATGTTGCCATTCGTCCTTCACTATGGGAGCATCAGAATAGTTATCACTTACTCCAAAAAGAGTAAAGCATAGCTTTTTATTCATGATACGAAACGAGAAGCTATTGGAACTCATCAAGCTATGTTGCCACGATATGCCAATGGGTTTTATCCATATAGCACAACTAAAGGCAGGCAACTCATTTTCCGGTAATATTTCTTCTACTGTAATATTGGATTCCCCATCAAAATATACCACATCTGAACGAGTAGCATCGGTTTGAAACTGAACATTCCCTTTTGCTGAAAAATTAGACTCAGGGCGATCACCAGAGTACGTGGCTTTATTAAAAGGCAAGTGGAGAAGGAGTCTATCCTCCCAGCTTATTTTCTTCGCAATAAAGTGTATGTCATCGTTCACATAAAAAGATGAGGATTCGAATTTCTGGGGTTCAAAAGTATAACCCTGTTTTTCGGGACTTAAACTTACATAACTGTTTAAGTTCACAGGTAATGAAAAGTGACCACTAAATATACTTCTTGTGATATTATTGGCATCTTTTATTCTTACTCCCGCTACTTTTTTGTCTTCATAAAGTAAGCTCCCTTTCACACGGTTTACTCTATTTATACTATCAACTACCTCAGTAATATCAGATGTACTATTTAAAAAGTTAGGTATTTTTCCATAGTAATTCCAAAATTCCAAGCATTGTTCCAATACACTTTTGCTTTTATTATCAGCATTAAAAAGTACTAAATCATTTTCAGGCTTACCTTGAAATTTATTGTATCCTTCTTCTAAAGAGCTTAAATTACTGGCCTTGTACTCTGAAATATATTCATGTAATGAATATGTATTTTTTAAATCCTTGTGAGAATCAGCAAAAACGACAATATTTTTACCCGCTTTGACAATAGCTTGCTCAGAAATCCAATTGGATTCTTTAGTAAAGTACATGATAGCTTGCAAAGGCTTTATGCTTGTATTAAACTTTTCAACATCTACTATTCCTTTGCATATAAGTATACAAAATTGGGGTGATTTAGAAACAAGGCTTTGAATAAAAGTGGATAATGTAAGGGAATCGCCAATGTATATATCATTATCTTTTTCTGAAAGATTCAATACATAAGCCTTTGATTCCTTAATTACCTGAGTGGTGTTTGTGCTTTGGGTGACAAAACAAGTTTGGTCAAGAGATCTGTTTTTCTGTGAAAAAGCAAAGACTATAGAAAAATAAAAGAATAACAATAATATAAACCATCTCATAAATAGCAAAGATAAAAACTTGTCTTGAATTCCAAAAATATGTACTAATTGCCTTTTTGAGTATTTACTAGTGTTAGGTTCGACTACATGCTTTAATTCTAGGCCTTTGCTGTAATATCTTGTTATGCCATCATTTTTGTATCGGATAACTACAGTAATTTATAAAATGAGTTGGCAATGCTAGTTGATTGTGTCTGTTTTTTGAAATTGTGATATTTAGTGAAAAACCCGATGGTAATCTATTGGTTTTTTTTATTGGATGCTATCCCTTTCAATACTAATTTCAAATTTGATATGGAAATATTGCATCCTTATCGTTCTAAAATGAATTATGCTCCAGCCACCTTTTGGTATACTTTTCCAGATAATCAAAATTGTTCTTCTTATTAATAAATTCTCAAATGATTTAAAAAATATTTAGTTTAACCATTTGAAATACTATTTTTGTTGCAAGCAGACAAAATGAGCAGAATTCTAACCATCATATTACTTACAAACTTTTTTACATTCCCAGTTTTTTCTGAGAAGAATCCTGTTTTGCATCATTTTACTACCGAGGATGGATTGTTTCATAATGAAATAAGGTTAATTAAAAAGGCGCGTAATGGGATGTTATGGCTTGGAACTCAGAACGGTCTGTCTTCATTTGATGGTTATCGATTCACGATTTACAAACACAATCCTAAGGATAGCCTTTCACTTTGTAGTGATAAAATATACGCACTAGAAACATCAGCTACTGGCCAAATTTGGGTTGGAACAACCGATGGTTTATGCTCTTTGAATCCACTTACGTCGAAATCTACAGTTTTTAAGGATACATTTTCTATTCAAACAGATTTTGAACATGGTCATATAAATACCTTGCTCGAAGATCGATCAGGATATTTGTGGATATCTACAAATTCGGGTAATTATCGTTACTCCATTTATAATAATTCGCTTGAGAAAGTTTTAACGGATATAAAGGTAGACAGTTACTACGAAGGAGGAGAAGGTATATTTTGGGTGTGCCATGATAATAGAGTTAGTAAATTTGATAGAAATGCCAATCAATTTATTCATACCTATAAATCGGATATTAATAAATTATATACGGATCGTTTTGGCGTTTTATGGGGAGTTGGGGGAAGAGGATTATATCGTTTTATGCCGGCAGAGAAAAAATTTGTTGTTTTGAAAAATGTTCATTCTGCCAAAAAATCGGGATTTAATTCAATTGCTGAAGATAAGGAAGGTAATCTTTTTTTAGGAGATTATGGCGGTGGTGTTACAATCTATTTTCCTAAAACAGGAAACGTCTCACATATGATTGCAGATCCAAATGTTCAATATGGCTTAAGTAGTAATGATATTTATGATATTTTTTCAGATGAATCTGGTGTTGTTTGGTTTGGAACTCAAGAAGGACTTGATTTTTACGATTGGTCACGGCAGCGTTTTTTTAAATGGAAAAATACCCCTGATGATTCTAGTAGTTTAAGTAATAACTTTATTCAGTCGATATATCGTGACAAGCAAAATGATTTTTGGTTGGGTACTCGTGATGAGGGAATGGAGCGGATGAAGAATGAAAGTTCGTTAAGACATCCTCAATTTGATCATTTTTATTCAAGATCAGATGGTAAATGGGCACAAGGAAATTGTATTGCTGGAATGTTACAGGATTCCAAAAATCGTTTTTGGGTTGCATCATGGGGTGGTGGATTGAGCATGAAAATTGAGGGTGATAAAAAGTGGAACTATTTTAAATACAATAGGAGCGATCCGTATAGTTTATCAGGTAATGCAGCCATAACCATACTCGAAGATAGGAAGGGGCAAATATGGGTAGGAACATTAAGTGGACTGTCTTTACTTGTTGAGGATTCAACAAATCAA
This sequence comes from Labilibaculum sp., assembly GCA_016743925.1. Classification (GTDB taxonomy): domain Bacteria; phylum Bacteroidota; class Bacteroidia; order Bacteroidales; family Marinifilaceae; genus Labilibaculum. The sequence goes on along the minus strand of JADGFH010000204.1, from coordinate 1,676 downwards.
TATCATTTTAAAAATTATTACCACAATGCGGATAATGTAAAATCTCTAAGTAATAATTCGGTTTTTAAAGTCTTTGAAGATTCTAAAGGCCGCATTTGGATTGCACTGAATAATGGGGGGTTAAATCTTATGCATGAAGAATTGGATGGCACAATTTGGTTTCAACGATTTATGTCGGATTCAAATGATCCAATGAGCATTAGTAACAATGAGGTTTTTGTGGTGTTTGAAGATAGTAAACAACATATATGGGTAGGTACTTCAGCCGCAGGTTTTAATAAAATTATAGAAACAAAAGGAGAAAATGGCAAAATTACATATTCATTTAAATCCTATACAGAAGTAGATGGCTTATCCGATAATGAAGTTAACGCCATTTTGGAAGATGACTTTGGTTATTTGTGGATTTCAACCAATAAAGGTCTATCTTGTTTTGATCCACAAAAAGAAACGTTTGTAAATTATACTGGGTACGATGGTGTATTAAAAGGTAAATTCAGAAAAAATGCTGCTTGGAAAGATAAGGATGGAACTATGTTTTTTGGAGGAGCAGCTGGTGTTAATGTATTTACTTCAACGCATTTTCCTAAAAATGACATCCCACCTCTACCTATCATAACTGGTGTATTTGTTGATGGCGTAAAGTATAATTTCGATGAAAAAATAGGTGATTTAAAAGTATTGAAACAAGATGATTTGGGAAATATTGTTTTATCAATACCCGAATCAGTCAATCGATTTGAAATTCAATTTTCAGCAATGTCTTTTACAAGTCCTTATAGAAATAAGTATGCTTGGAAATTAAATGGGGTTGATAATCATTGGGTGTATTGCGAAGGTAAAAATCCCTCTTTGGCTTATAATAGTGTAAAATCAGGGACATACACACTTGAAATAAAAGCTGCCAATAACGATAATGTCTGGGGTAATAAAAATGCAAAAGTTACCGTCATAATAAAATCAAAGGGAGGTACAGTGTTTGCAATCTGGATATTAATGGTTGTAGCATTACTAGCTTCGTTTGTTTTTGCTATTTATAAGAAAAAATCACAAAAAAATTTAGTTGAAAAAACCATTAAAAGATCAGTATCTGATGAAGATCAAATTCTAGAGAGTCGTCTAAATGCTATAATGATTGAGGAAAAATTATTTCTTGATTTTAAATTGGGTCTTTCCGATCTTGCCACAAAACTCGAAATAACCACAAATCAACTGTCTGCCCTACTAAATGATGTTATTGGAAAATCGTTTTATGACTACATTAATGAGTTCCGAATTGAGGAAGTGAAAAAACGACTTATAGATCCTCAGGAAAAGAAAAATACGATTCTAGCCATAGCTTGGGAATGTGGTTTTAATTCAAAATCGGCCTTTAATAGGGTGTTTAAGAACAACACAGGGCTAACGCCATCTCAATTTCAGAAAAAACACACTAAAATATAACTTACTTAATATTAGCTGATTAGGAGTGTTTTTTATCATTAGTACATTTAATTAGTACCTGTTTCTATTGTAGGACGTGCATGTATAATTGTTCTTGTAGATTTGATCTGATCAATATAAATAATCATTTATAATCAGAAAAAATACTCTATGAAACAATCATTCTTTCTATGGGCACTTTTATTGGTGCTTTGGGGATGCAGCTCAAAAGAAACCAGTAAAAAGGTGTCAGA
>JADGFH010000986.1 GCA_016743925.1 Labilibaculum sp. | reverse complement strand
GGCATAGTTATACTCTTTTTTATTTGATACTAAACGAACTTTATAATCTCCTTTTGGCAATGCTTCTACATTGAATTTTTTAGAGAAAGTTGGTTTAGATTTGTAAGAGTTATTAAAAACTTCATTTCCTGCTTCATCATTTATTGAAATGTGGAATGTTGTGTTTTCAAATGACAAGTAGGTTACAAATAAATTATTTTCGTTAGATCTGAAAAGAGTTTTCTCAGTAATTTCTTCAGCTAATTCGGTAACCAATTTGTTGTTTGCAACTTCAAATGATTTTTCAATGTTTTCTTCTTTTCCTGTTAAAACAATTTTGTAAGTTCCATCTTCAAGGTAAGAGAAATCGAATAATCTTTGAGCTGTTGTAGCTGCATCTACTTTTCTTGAGTAATACAAGTTGCCTGCGTCATCATAAATCTTCATTTTAAGATTAGATTCTGAAGGATTGATAATTGACACAATTGAATAGTCGGTGTCTAAATAAGAGTTGATACGAATGTTACCTGTTGCAAAAGCAGAATTAGCTCCTAAGAATAAGACGATTCCTAATATGATTCTTTTTAAATTTTTCATTTTTTATAATTTTTAAGGTTTAAATATTAATCAAATCAACCATCGTTTATTTGTGATTGATTGACATTGTAAATCTATGTATTAATCGTAGAAATGATCTAAATAATAATGCAGGGAATTAAAGAATTAACAAAAAAAATCACTTAAAACGGTTGCGGAAGCTCCCGAAAATGTTTGCGTTACATAGATTTAATAAAGAATTTTGTCATTATTAACCTTAAATTGACTTTTTGAGTCTTATGATAACGTTTTCGAGAATTTGGAAAAATGGGTAAAACGTCATTTTTTGACTTGGCTCATGAAAAAACGGATCAGATTTGGGAAATCGTCTAGGTGTAAAAGTGATCTTTTAAGACTATTTTTGACATGATTTATTTATCACAGCCTATTTTTTTGAGAAGAAGAGGATAAAACACACAATTATATATGAATTATCAGAACTTAATTGACTTTTCCATTTACCCACCAGATTTGAATCGATTTGAAAATGGATGGAAAGGACTGGAAGAATATGTAGAGAGTAAGAAATTGGATGGCGTGGAACTTTTGATTGGTTATGACCGTCCTTCAAATGACATACCTAAAGAGATTGTAAAAAGTGTGCATTTACCATTTTGGGTTACCTGGTTAGATGTTTGGCGAAAAGGTGAAGATGCCGCAAAGGCTTATTTTCCGAACACACCTCCGGAAGATTTAATCTTTCGTTGTGGAGGAAGAAACAAAATAGAGATGATTGCTACACAAAAGAAACTGTGGGAATATGCAGCTCTTTTGAATCCGCAACATGCGGTTTTACATGCCGCCCATGTTGAATTGGAACATGCTTTTACTCGCGACTTTACTTATAAAAGTGCCGAAGTGTTAGAGACTTTTGTCGAGATGTTGAATAAAACAGCGCAAGAGTTTTCAGATGGAGAACCACCTCTTACTTTAGCAATTGAGAATTTGTGGTGGCCTGGTCTTGATTTCTTATTTCCTGCAGAGGTTGATGATTTTGCTGCTAGATTTGAATTTTCCAACTGGAATTTCTTGCTAGATACGGGTCATTTAATGAATACCAATATTGCACTTCGGTGCGAAGATGAGGCGATTGATTTTGTGTTGGATCGTATATCTCGTTTATCGAAGGATGCGCAAGGGAGAATAAATAGTTTGCATTTAAACTGCAGCTTGTCTGGCGAATATCAATTAAAACAAGTGCAAGAGGGTTTACCTTCCAATTGGACAGGCTTAAATTATTCTGATAAATATTCAACGGCTCGTAATCATGTTCTGCAAATCGATCAACATTTGCCTTTTCAATCATCAAGGGTAAAAGAGATTATTTCAGAAACTCAGCCTGAGATTGTTATTCACGAATTTATTACTAAAAGTATGGATGAGTTTTCGGAAAAATTAGATATCCAAAGAAATGCATTAAGATAGGAACATACCTTAGCATATTCCTATCTTAATTTTTATTTGCGTTTCCATACATTATATATGCAACCAGAATAATCCTTTCCCGGAGCTGCTAATTCAAAGCCTTCTCGAAAGGTATTTTTATCTACTATTTCCAGAGTTATTCTTGCTTTAA
>JADGFH010000203.1 GCA_016743925.1 Labilibaculum sp. | reverse complement strand
AATCTAGTAATGCTAATTATGCGATTAGTGGAAGTGGTAATATTATAATTGATGATTTAAGTGCTGAAAATCTTGAATGCCATATTTCGGGATCGGGAGACATCAGTCTAAAAGGAGAGATTGCAGATGATTTTGAGATTCATATTAGTGGATCGGGAGATGTTGATGCAGCATATCTAAAAGCTGAGGACGTAAGCGTTAGAGTTTCCGGATCAGGAGATTGCAAAGTATATGCAACTAAAAATTTAAATGCACGAGTTGCAGGTAGTGGTGATATTTACTACCGAGGCAAACCTGAATCGGTAGATACTAAATCGGCAGGTTCTGGTTCTATTAAATCAATTGGAAAGTAAATTTTAATAAGAAAAGGACGTTGTTATCAACGTCCTTTCACATTCTTATCTATATTTTTTACGATCGAAGAATTTCGAATTCTCCTCCTAAGCCCAACTTAATAATACTAGAAGCTTTATTTTCCGATAAATCATCTTGTTTGTATTCCACAATATAATCCACTGCTTCTTTTATTTCTTCATCAATTTCATCAAATTTTGCAGGTGAAGGTTCACCACTTTGATTTGCTGAAGTAGAAACGATTGGTTTCTTAAAACGTTGAATTAAATTCTGCGTAAATTCTTCCGTTGTTATCCGAATTCCAATAGTTTGATCTGAATTAATTAGGTTTGGCGCTAGGTTTTTCGCTCCAGGATAAATCAAAGTCATTGGCTTATCGGTGGCATCAATTAAATCCCATGCAATTTCAGGAACCTCATCAACATATGAATTTAAGCGATTCGGATTCTCCATTAAAACCAACATGGCTTTTGAATCTTCTCGCTTTTTTATTTCATATACCCTTTTTACAGCTTCAGGATTTGTAGCATCACAACCTATTCCCCAAATGGTATCGGTCGGATATAAAATAACACCTCCAGAATGAAGAATATCTAGAGCTTTTTTAATATCGTTGTGCATATTATTTAGAAAAAAATAATTAAGTGAATAAGTACTTAATTGATGAACTCATTCACTCTATTACTAATTAAACAGCTACATTGTATTCACGCAATGCGTCGTTCAATGATGTTTTTAAGTCGGTTGAAGGCTTACGCTTACCAATAATTAAAGCACATGGCACCTGATAATCTCCAGCTGGAAATTTTTTGGTTCTTGTACCTGGAATAACAACCGAGCGAGCTGGAATATGACCAGTAAATTCAATAGGTTCATCTCCTGTTACATCGATAATTTTTGTTGATCCGGTAAGTACAACATTAGCACCCAAAACAACTTCTTTCTCCAAATGAACACCCTCTACAACAATACAGCGTGATCCGATAAAACAGTTGTCTTCAATAATAACTGGTGCAGCTTGAATTGGCTCTAAAACACCACCAATACCAACGCCACCACTAAGGTGAACATGCTTGCCAATTTGTGCACAAGAACCAACAGTTGCCCAAGTGTCAACCATTGTACCTTCGCCTACATAAGCTCCAATATTCACATAAGATGGCATCATTACAACGTCTCTAGAAATAAAAGCTCCATATCTTGCAACAGCATGAGGAACAACTCGAACTCCTAATTCAGCATAGTTGGTTTTCAATGCCATTTTATCGTGGAATTCAAATGGACCTACTTCTATGGTTTCCATTTTACGAATAGGAAAATAAAGAATCACAGCCTTTTTAACCCACTCGTTAACTTGCCATCCATCGGCTATTGGCTCCGCTGTACGCAAACTTCCTTTATCCAATAGTTCAATAACTTCTTCTATGTTTTTTTGCACTTCTGGCTTGCTTAAAAGAGAACGATCCTCCCAAGCAGCCTCAATGCTTTCTTTCAAATTTTCGGACATAATCAATTGTATCTTTTCAATTCTGGTTAATTAGGTAACAAAACTAATTAAAAAAGTTGAAAAAGGTTTAGAAATTAACAAATCGAAGATTCAAAAAGTCAAATGATTAAACAGTAAAAAACTCAATCTAACCAGTTCATACTTTTTATTTATACGAATTGAAATCTTCGATCAATTCTTTTTACTTTTGACTGAATTTAATCTAATGATTCATGCAAAAATCGACATTTTTAGCTCAAGTCAACATACATCCTAGTTGGAATTCTTTTTTATCTGATGACATTCTTCTGTTATTGGCAAAAATTGAAGCCTCAATTAACATTTCAACTGCAACACCAGTAATTCATCTCATATTACGATTTCTAGAAATGGATTTAAAGCAAATTCCTATTGTTATTCTAGGCCAAGACCCTTATCCTCAAGAAGGTACTGCAACAGGAAGAGCCTTTGAAGTAAATGGTTTAAACTCCTGGCATGATAAATATCGAAACGTATCGTTAAAAAACATTTTACGAAGCATTTATAAAGCTGAAAGAAATGAAAAATTAAAATATTCTGAAATTTTAGCCAAATTAAATGAAGGAAATCGTTTACCGATGGATGATGATTTTTCAATTCTACCGCCTAATAAACTTTTCAAATACTGGTGGGAAAACGAAAATGTGTTGCTATTAAATACTGCTTTCACCTGTGAAATTGGTGAACCAAATTCACACAGCAAAATATGGGAACCCTTTACGCTTGCATTGTTAGGATACATAGCACATACAAATAAAAATACCATTTGGTTTTTGTGGGGCAAAAATGCTCAGAAAATCGTTGAAGGAATAAACATAAACAAGAAGATAGTAACGGCTCATCCAATGATGTGTTACCAAAGAGATAATGATATCCTATTTGGACATATTAATCCATTCCTAGAGACTAAACATCTTGTGAACTGGACAGGTAAATAGCATGCTATAAGCACATTAATTTGGGTTAAAGTGTGTTAAAAAATGTAACTAATAGTCTTAAGATTCAAAAGGAAAAATTATCTTTAGGCTTAATCTAGAAAATTGACCATTTTGAAAACAAGTTTACTCATTATATTTTTCTCTTTACTTTTTGTAACAGGCGCTATTGCTCAAACAGAAAATCAAGAAGAAGTTCAAGACAGTAGTTTCATTGTTTCAGGAAAAGTAATCAATCCAGAAACCTTGAAAGGTATTTCCTTTGCTCACGTAAAAATTCACGATAGCTACTTGGGAATTATCTGCGATAGTCTTGGATTTTTCCGTTTACGTGTAAATCAGGATCAAAAATTGAAAATAACGGCTCTAGGTTTTCAAGAACAGATTGTTGATATAACACCTCCTACCGAAGCTGATGAAGTTTTTCAAGATATAGTAATGGTTAGACAAAGTTATTTACTAGAAGAAGTTGAAGTGTATTCTCTTGGTTCTTGGAATGAATTCAAAGAAAACTTTGTAAAAACAGATGTGCCAGTTGAAGAAAATATTGCAACTTCCTTTGATTTTGGAAATCTTAATTTAGCTCAAAAAGAAGCTAGCACCTTACAAAGAGGCGGCTTTGGATTCAATCTTATGGATGGAGTTAAATTGCTTAAATCGATTGGTAAAAAAAGAAGAGCGAGAAATGCGAAACCAACTATGGCCAATTGGCAATTGCGAATTCTTCAATCCAAATTTAATAAAGACATTGTTGCTGAGTTAACACATGAAACTGGCACAACATTGGAAATTTTAATGGAATACATCAATACATATTCAAATTTCACACACAATACAAGTGAATTGTATATAGGCGTTAAAATAAAGCAATTATATAAGGATTTTTTACAAGATAGACCTCAATTTGAAAAAAGCCTAACCTTGGACTCTGCTGGTCCAATAAACAATCATTTAAGACCTTAAGTCTGAACAAATAACCTAAGAAATTGAATAAACTAATTTTTATTTCATTTATTCTATTGCTCACATCAAGCTTTGATTCTTTCTCCAAACCAACCGAACACGATTCCATAATTAGTATTTCTGGTCAAATAATTCATGCTGATAGCCTAACTCCTATCCCATTAGCTACAGTTAGTATTAAACGCACGAAAAAAGGGATTATTTGTGACAGTATGGGCGTTTTTCATTTACAAGTTCAGCAATACGATACACTTAGAATTAGTGCACTCGGATATAAAAAAATAGAATGGGCAATTCCGCTCATTATCAATCCCGACTTTCCACCTTTTTTTCAGGTCAAATTAGAGGACATTTCTTATTTATTAGATGAAGTTGAAATTTATGCTTTTGGCACCTGGGATGAATTTAAGGATGAATTCCTCAAAACAAAAATTACAGATAAAAATCCAATCAGTAAAAACATTACTAATCAACTGGCACCATACAACACTAAAAAACCAAATTTAGTTCCTGCTCAATACAGAGCTAAAAGAGAAGGAAAAATGGGTATTGTTTCGGCTATTTTTGCACCAACAGATTTTCTACACAACAAGCTAAGTAAATCTGAAAAATCGAAGAAGAAACTGTCGAAAATAATTCGAAACGAAGGAAATTTGAAAAAGATAAGCTCAAAATACAATGCTAAAATTGTATCTGATGCTACAGGTTTAAATGGAGATGAACTATTAGACTTTATGGAATTTAGTGGATCTCATATTAAAGTAACAGCAAACTCTTCAGACTATCATGTAATGAAACAAATCCTAATCTGGCTAGAAAAATACAAAGAGGAACTTACAAAAGAGGAGTGAAAACTCTGGACATTGATTCTTTTATTTTCTGTCCTTTTGAACGTTTTTGCCAATCGGCTAAATGAAGTTCTCCACTAGCTTCTAGGTCTGATAAGAATCGAGTTCTTAAAGCCATCGTGGCTTCCTCATCATAAATTAAAGCGTTCACCTCAAAGTTCTGCTCAAAACTACGAACATCCATATTGGCCGTTCCCACTGTTGACATTATACCATCCACCATCATTATTTTGCTGTGATTAAAACCAGCTCGGTAAAAATAAATACGAACACCTGCCTCCAATAATTCTTCTACATAAGATAAGGTTCCATAATAAGTCATGAAAGAATCTGATTTTTGAGGAATTAGTACACGTACATCAACACCGCTCATTGCGGCTGTTTTAAGCGCCATCAAAATACTACCATTGGGCATAAAATAAGGTGATGAAATGTAAACATTGCTTTTAGCGGATGTAATTGCAGAAAAATAAGCTTGCATAATACTTGCCCAATCAGAATCAGCTCCAGATGCTGTTATTTGTAGCAAACATTTTTCCTTTACTTTTTTATATGGTAAGTATTTTTTATCCAGCAACACTTCCTGACGAACAAAATACCAATCGATTAAAAACACAATTTGCAAACTCGAAGCAGCTTCACCTACTATTTTCAAATGTGTATCACGCCAAGCTCCAATCTCTGGAATGCCATGTAAATACCGATCGGCAAAATTAAGACCTCCAACATATGCAGTTTTTCCATCTATCACAATTATTTTTCTATGATTTCGATAATTTACTCGGCTAGTTAATATTGGAAATCTCACAGGAAGAAAAGCATAAACTTGTGCACCTGCACTTTTAAGTTCTTCCACATATTCATTACTTAATTTCCAACTTCCTACTCCATCATAAATAACACGAACCTCAACTCCTTCTTTTGCTTTTTGCACTAAAATCTCGAGCAGTTCTGAAGCCAATTCACCATCTTCAATAATGTAATATTCCAAGTGAATATGATCCTTCGCTTTTCGAAGTGCCTTAAAAATGGAAGTAAAAGTTTCCTCACCATCATTTAATATTTTTATCCGATTGTATCCGGTAAGCAATGCTTTTGAATTATTCAAAAGCAAAGTCATTACATTCTTTTTTTCATGAATGCGCTCGTCTTTTAAAAATCGGCTTTTTTCCAAACGCAAGGTCTGATCATGACTCATTACTTGCAACCACTTTAAATCGCCTAATTCTTTGTGATTAAACATTTTTTGCTTTCGGAAACTTTGTCCAAACACCAAATAAGAAAGTAAGCCAAAGACTGGTACCAAAACCAAAACCAGCATCCAAGAAATGGTTTTTAAAGGACTTCTATTTTCAAGTACAACAATAATTACCGTAGATATTATGGTTATAACATACAGTATTGCCAGCACTTGAAAAAAGTGCATCCAAAAAAACGACCAATTAATTGTTAATAGCATATCTAATTAACTCCTTCAGAAGATTTGTATCTTTGTTTTCAAATCAGAATTGAGAACACGATTGATCCAATTCCTTTATCAAAACCAATGGAAAAAGTAAACACGATACAATCTACAATAAATTACATAAAAAATGAACTTAAGGAAATATATCCTGCCAGAGAAACGGAGAGCTTGGCCTATATTTTACTTGAGTTTATTCTTAAATATAACAGAATCCAAATCCAGCTAAACAAAAATGAAGAGCTTAAAAATCTCTCTGTCAGCCAGATAAAAAATTACACCAAAGCGTTAAAAACAAAAAAACCAATTCAATACATTCTAGGGGAAACTGAATTCTATGATTTAATTTTCAAAGTAAATGAGCACACCTTAATTCCACGTCCAGAAACAGAAGAATTGGTTCATGCCATTATAAATGAAAATCCTGTTTCAGGATTAAATATTCTTGATATTGGGACTGGCAGTGGTTGTATTCCTATTTCATTGTCTAAAAATCTAAATAAAGCCAATCTAGCTTCCGCAGATATTTCTTCAGAAGCCATTGAAAAAGCAAAAGAAAACGCATGCATAAATGATGTTAATATTAAGTTTTTTAACCGAGATATTTTGAGATGGGAAGATTTTGACTGGGAAAACTATGATATCATCGTTAGTAATCCGCCTTACGTTACGGAATCAGAAAAAGAAAAAATGGACGCTAATGTTCTAGACCACGAGCCTCACACAGCACTTTTTGTGAGTAATCATGATCCTCTTCTTTTTTATAGAACTATTGCAAATTTAGCGAGTAAATATTTAAATACAAATGGAAAATTGTATTTTGAAATCAACGAAAGTTTAGGAAAAGAAATGATCAAACTTTTAGAAAGAAATAATTTTACCAATATTCGTTTGCGAAAGGATATTAACGGTAAAGACAGAATGATTTCAGCGATAAAAAGCAAATAATGGATTACGAGAAAAAACAGAAGAAAGAAATCAGTGCGCAATCTGCCTTATCGAAAGTCATGTTTATTTGCAGCAGGCAAGAAAAATGCTGTTCTGATATCAGAAAAAAACTTCGTGATTGGAATCTTTCTTACGATGATCAGGATGAAATTATTCAAACTTTAATAGATGAAAAATTTATAAACGAAGAGCGCTACACCAATTTTTATGTACGCGATAAATTTCGTTTTAACAAATGGGGTAAGATAAAGATTTCGCATCATTTAAAACAAAAACAAATTCCAGATCATTTAATAGAAAATGCTCTGGATCAAATAAATGAGGAAGATTATAAAGAAAGCTTAGACGATATCTTATCTCACAAAATAAAAAGCATAAAAGAAGATGATCCTTATCAACTTAGAGCAAAATTATACCGCTTTGCGCAAAGTAGAGGTTTCGAGTCTCATTTAGCGCTCCAATTTATTGACACACTTATTTCTGAATTAGAATAATATTTCCAATCTTATTTGGCAAGCTTATTGTTAACATTCATTATCTTTAAAATTCATCTACAATACAAATTATTGCTATGATTAAATCTTTACGCACATTTTTTAATTATTCATTTATCATTTTAATCACAATTAGTTGCTCTCCTTACTCCTCGGCTGCTAAGCGTAGACCCCCAAATTGGGTTAAAGAACGACCTATTTCTTCGGAATATTATATTGGCATTGCTGTTGTAAAAAAAGATGCCAACCAAACAAGCTACATGCAATTGGCAAAAAATCAGGCTTTACAGGATTTAGCCTCTGAAATATCCATAAATATATCGTCTAATTCTGTTTTGCATCAATTTGAAAACAATACAAGTTTCAAAGAAGAATTCGAGGCTGACGTTAGAACATCGATCGTTCAAGAGCTGGAAGGTTACGAAATGGTTGCATCATGGACACACAAAAAAGAAGATGAATATTGGGTTTACTACCAATTATCGAAAAATCAGTATGCTTTGCTTAAACGAATTAAGCTAAACAAAGCCAAGAAGCTTTCGCAAACCTTTTTTGAAGAAGGAAAGCAACTGGAGAAACAACTGGATCTTTTTCAGGCTTTGAGCTATTATGCCAAATCTTTAGATGCGATCAAAAATCATTTGGATGAAGATTTATCGGTAATGACTTTAGATGGAAATGTTAATTTGGGGACTGATATTTTTAATTCTATTCAGAATATTTTTAACCGCACTCAACTAACTCCTGAGAAAAAAGGAATAAAACTTCAAATTTCAACCTCACAGAAAGAGCCAATTTTGGTAAAAGCCGATTGGTTGGGCAAAAATGGAGAACAAAGTATAAAACAATTGCCTCTGCAATTTAAATTCGTGAAAGGTGAAGGCGTGTTGAACCAGAATGTAGTTACAGATCAATTTGGTTATGCTGCTTCTCAATTGTCAAAAGTAACGTCTCGACAAAAATTACAGGAAATTGAAGTATCTCTAGATCTTACCTCCATTTTAGATGAAGCAAAGGAGAACTACGAATTGAACAAGTTATTCTTTACGCCCGAATCAGCTCCTAAAAGTAAAATCATTATTAATGTAGAACGGTTAAAAGCGTACCTGAATTTTAGTGAAAAGATTTTTGGCGAAGATTCTCAACGTGGTATTTTAAAGAACAATTTAAAGAAAGAATTATCGGAAAACTTCTTTTCGTTTACCAATAATAAAGAACAAGCAAAGGTAATTTTAGATATCAATACCAATGTGACAAAAGGTGAAATTAAAGAAGGTCGAAATTACAAGGTATATATTGTATATCTGGATTGTTTCTTTTCCCTTACCGATGTAAAAACAGGGATGGAGATATTTAACGATGCCATTTATGAAGTAAAAGGGATGAAGCCAATTAGCTACAATTACGCAGTTAAAGAAGCATACGAACAAGCTGTTGATGAAA